>JAAUSV010000059.1 GCA_012032525.1 Leptolyngbyaceae cyanobacterium SL_7_1 | reverse complement strand
CTCCTACAACGCTCAAGCCCACCAAATTTCCTACGAGCAGGCAGATTTTTCCTATGGGGCACTGTTTGCCGATCCGTTGCCGATCGGAGGGGCAGGGATTCCGCCTACCTTGTTAATGCAAGACATGCGCCATTTTCTACCCGATTACCTCTCCCATATCTATGCCCAAGAACTGCGTGGCGAGGATGACCTGCGGGTCAAAATCTGTCTGAGCTTCCAAAAATCCATGTTTTGCGTGACCACAGCCGCGATCTTAGGCTTGATGCCCCACCCCCCGGACACCCTCGACCCTGAACAACAGCAGATCAACCGCCGCTACCTGGAAGGATGGATGGATCGCCTGCTCGATTCTCGCCTGCTGAGTTTACAGTCCTAGTGGGTTACAAGCGTTGCAGGAGGCTAAGCCCATGGGTGTCGGTGCCACAGGTATTTAACAAGCCGTGGGTTTCGCTCAAGTGCTTGATCTCACTAGATTCCTTGGGGCTGGCTCGCCAAGGGCTGGGGTTGTTGTAGGCATAGTAGGTTTCGACGCCATCAATGCCCAGAGCCGCCGCTGCCGGGATCAAATCCTTGTGCGATCGCCGATATCGAGCCGGGTGGGCTAACACTGCCAACCCGCCCGCCTGATGAATCGCAGCGATCACCTGCTGCGCTTGATAGCCCTCCCCCTTCACCGTTTCACTCTGCAAATAGGGTTGCAACTCGACGTGGGTCGGGTCAAAGGCGTAGGCTAGGACGTGTACCTCAATCCCCAACAACTCAGCATTGATCTCTGCGCCGGTCCACAACCGGGGGTAAGCACGACGGTCTTCTGTGTTTGTCTCAGCGAGTTGGTCTTCTAGCCAGCGTTGGGCAACTCGGTAGCCTCCCACACTGTGGTGATCGGTGATGGCAAACCCCTGTAGACCAATGGCGATCGCCTGTTGGATCAACGCTTCGGGCTGAAACTGACCATCGGAGTGCACGGTGTGCATGTGAAAGTTATAGGAAGCCGGGCAACTCTCAACCGTAATCGCTGCAAACACCTGTCTCAGCGCTGCGGCATCCTGGGCTGCCAGACTCAAGCAAGCTGAATTTTGGGCTAAATCAGCAGACATCATGGGCTTAAAGGTTATTTACATTTACCTTCAATATATAGCAGGCAGCCCCCGGTCGGGTTCAGTCATCGATTATCCCCACCCGTTGTCCCCTCATCCGTTGGCACCAGCAACACGACGGCATGGGCGGCAATGCCTTCTTCTCGTCCAGTGGGTCCCAGGGTTTCATTGGTGGTGGCTTTGATGCTGATCTGATCGACACTGAGGGCTAGGGCAGTGGCAAGGCGATCGCGCATGGTTTGCAAATGGGGTTTGAGTTTGGGGCGTTCTGCAATAATCACCGAGTCGAGATTGCTGACCACCCAACCGTTTTGGTGGATCAACTGATTGACCTGCTCCAGCAACATCACACTGTCTGCTCCTGCCCATTGGGGATCGGAGGGGGGAAAATAGTGCCCAATATCACCCAAACTCAGTGCCCCCAACATGGCATCCATGATCGCATGGGTCAAGACATCGGCATCGCTATGCCCCAACAACCCCAACTCGTGGGGAATGGCGATTCCTCCCAAAATCAACGGGCGATCGGGCACTAGGCGGTGAATGTCGTAGCCGTTGCCAATGCGAATATTCATAGTCCTAGGGCGTGGGTGTGCGCTGTTGCTCAGCGCGGATTAGGGAGGTTTGACTGTTTTGTTGGTATAATACCAAACGGTTTTTGGGCGGTTTGATAGCGGTTGTCGTTGGCTGGCACCGTTGCCATCAAATCGGCGGCTCGCTGCCAGCGGGTAGCCAAATCCAACCATTCAGCCGCAGTTGTGGCGGTTTGCCCATCGATTACCGCCTGTTCCGCCAGCCGCACGGCTTGAACGAAGGCATCGGGCTGAGGAGCGACGGCGGGTTGGGGAACAGCCCCTCGATTGGCTTCCCCCAAGGACTGATTGGTCGAGGCTCCCAACTGCTGCATCCAGTTGACTCCCAACCAATCCGACAGTTTCCAACCAGCGGCTAGCAGCAACACACTCAGGCTAATACCACCGACAATCCCGCGCCAAAATTGGGGAGTGCCAGCAGACGCAGCGGATTTGGCGGGTTGGGGTTTGGGTGGGGTGCGATCGAACTGGCGATCGTCAAGCCAGCGTTTTACGGGGTTGATCCCTGCTAACGTGAGTTCTTCTGCCCACAGGAGCTGGTGATCCGGGTCGCGGGAAATTTCCTCCAACCACAACAACTGCTGCTCCCGCACAAGGCGACTGTTAATCCGGATTCGTCGGATACCACGCGGTTGGAGCGACTGCAAAATTTGGCGAATCCGCTCTGCCAAAACACTCTGCTCCAACTGTTCTAAGGTCGGGGCTTCACACAAAAGCTGCAATATTTTGTTGTCTAAGATCGCTCGTGTCCGCACTCCAGAGTCAGCGAGTTTGTCATTGAGAACTTGAATAATCGCTGAAACGCTGCCTTGACGAGCTTGTTTTGCGATGTCATCGATTGGCTCCACCATGATTGATTCAGCGCTTGATGGGGTGAACTCCAAGTTTATTACACCAAGTGGCATCTGATCTCAATTCTTGGCAATCCCCGTATTTTAGTGTGGCAGTAGAATTTTAGCGGACAACGGGGTGGGTGGAACCAGTTAGGATGGAGGGAATTACTTAGATTTCCCACGCTACAGAGTTTTACTGCATGGATGCTTTTAATCCAACCCCACCCCTTTGGACTCAATCCGCTATCCACGCTTGGAGCTTTTGTTGCCCCACCTGTCGGGCACTGACGGCAGACGCCAAGCAGGTCTGGATTAACCGCCGATCGCCCGTGTTTATGGAAGATCACCGTCGCAAATGGCAAGAGTTTTACCAATGCCAGTGTGGGACGGTCTGGTGGGCATGGAGCAGCGATCGCCCACCCCTCGATCGGGCAAAATCCGAATCTCAAGAAGATACGGCTTAAGCAAAAATCCCCGGCTTTTTGAAAAAGCCGGGGATTTGTTCCAACATTGATTACTAAGCGTGCTGACGATACCAGTCGATCGTCTGTCTCAAGCCTTGGCGAAAATCGACCTCGGCTACAAAACCAAAGGTTTGCTTGGCACGTTTGGTATCCAGACAGCGACGCGGTTGTCCATTGGGCTGATCCACATCCCAGACAATTTCTCCGTCAAACTGCATCAATTCGCAGATTAGGGTGATCAGGTCGCGAATCGAAATCTCGTAGCCAGTGCCCAGATTCACAGGCTCCGCTCCATTGAAATGCTGAGTGCCCATGACAATTCCCCGGGCGGCATCGGTGGAGTAGAGAAACTCACGGGTAGGGCTGCCATCGCCCCAGACTGGAATTTGGCGATCGCCCCGTTGCTGTGCCTCGTGCACCTTGCGAATCAGCGCGGGAATCACGTGGGAACTGCGGGGATCGAAATTGTCCTCTGGACCATACAAATTCACAGGCAACAGATAGATGCCATTAAATCCATATTGCTGCCGATAGGACTGGAGTTGTACTAACAGGGCTTTCTTGGCAATCCCATAGGGCGCATTCGTTTCCTCCGGATATCCCTCCCAAATGTCATCTTCTTTAAAAGGCACTGGGGTGAACTTGGGATAGGCGCAGATCGTTCCCACACAGGTAAATTTTTTCACGCCAGCTTCGTGGGCAGTGTGGATCAGTTGGGCACCCATCATCAAATTGTCGTAAAACAACTCGGCGGGCTTCTCTCGGTTTAAGCCAATCCCACCCACGTGCGCTGCCAAGTGGATGACGATATCTTGCTGATCAACGGCTCGCTGACATGCTTCTAGCGATCGCAAGTCACAATCGCGCGATCGGGGTACGGTGATTTTGGCTGGATCAGCCCCCGCCTTGCAGAGCTGATCGATCACCTGACGCCCTAAAAATCCAGCTCCGCCTGTCACTAGAATGCGTTGATTCTCAAGCTGCAACATTGGTGAGGTCATGGTTTGCGTGGGTGGTTGTGGAACACAAGGACGAATCGTAAACAAGGATCAGTCAGGGGGTGGGTTAAGGGGGTGCGCTCAGGCAATGCCATAGCACACCCTCCGCCATCTAAATTTAGGACAAATGATTCACTACACCCTGGCGAACCGTTGCATAGTCAAGCACGGGTTGCATGGTATTGCCGCTGAGGGGCACCAGACCCAATGCTTTCAAATCTGCTTCAACCATCAGTGCCACCAACTGCTCGAAGGAGACACTCGGCTCCCAGCCTAGCTTTTCCTTGGCTTTTGCCGGATCGCCGATTAGCAGATCTACTTCGGCAGGGCGGAGATAGCGCTGATCAAACTCAATGTAGTCCTGCCAGTTGAGGTTGACATAGCCAAAGGCAAGATCGAGAAATTCTTTAACAGAGTGGGTTTCACCCGTTGCCACCACATAGTCATCGGGTTCACTCTGCTGCAACATCAACCACATGGCTTTGACGTAATCCTTGGCGTAGCCCCAGTCGCGCTTGGAATCGAGATTGCCCATGTAAATTTTCTTCTGCTGACCCGCCACAATGCGAGCCACCGCGCGGGTAATCTTGCGCGTCACGAAGGTTTCCCCACGTCGGGGAGATTCGTGGTTAAACAAGATGCCATTGCAGGCAAACAGGTTGTAGGACTCTCGGTAGTTGATCGTTTGCCAGTGGGCGTAGACCTTGGCGCAGGCGTAGGGGCTACGGGGATAAAACGGCGTGGTCTCCTTTTGGGGTACGTCCTGCACTTTGCCATACATCTCTGAGGAGCCAGCTTGATAAAACCGCACCTCAATGCCCGTGCGATGTTGGTAGTCCCGAATGGCTTCTAACAAACGCAACGTACCCATTCCAACCGCATCAACGGTGTATTCTGGGGAGTCAAAGCTAACCCGCACGTGGGATTGGGCACCCAAGTTGTAGATCTCAGTCGGGCAAACCTCTTCTAGAATCCGCCGCAGGGTGGTGCCATCGGTGAGGTCGCCATAGTGAAGGAAGAGGCGAGCCTGTTCATCGTGAGGATCGTCGTAGATGTGGTCAATGCGATCGGTATTAAACGTGGAGGTGCGGCGAATAATACCGTGGACTTCGTAGCCCTTTTCCAATAAAAGTTCACTCAAATACGAACCGTCTTGACCAGTGATTCCTGTGATGAGTGCTCGTTTTTGTTGGGTCATCCTCAATATTCCTTGTGATTGGTTAGAAGAGGTATAAACTGTCGTACTTTGCCAGCGCGTGACAAAAGCAAGCTTCGTCATGAAAGCTTTTTCCTCACAATACCCAAACCGATTAAATCGTTAACGGTGATTTGAGTATGGTATGGCTGTAGAGCACTAGAATACCTTAAATGGCTCGTGCACCAAATAACAAGCACGGTTGATTGTGCCGATCGCACGAGTCAAGCGACCTGTCCCGACGGCTGACAAACATCATGATTCTAAACATTCAATACGTTCTTTCATGGATTAATCAGTCATTTTGTCTAGTCTTCATGATTAATTCATAACAAAGTGTCACTCCATAGGCTACGACAACTTGATTGTTGGGGCAGACCGCTGACCCTATTTCTTCTCCACTACAATTGCTTCGAGCCTGACTCACCCAACTGTGCAACGCGTTACTGTGGAAATACAGGGATGTGATTAAATTTTTATGACAGCTTCATGGCGATCGACTTGCCATCCCGTTGCCTGATGAGAGGGTTTTAAAAATGCTAGATACGTATCATCAACATGTTGCAGAGCGGGCAGCGCTAGGAATTCCTCCCCTGCCCCTAACGGCGGAACAAACCGCTGATCTATGTGAATTATTGAAGGCACCACCGCAGGATGGCGTAGAGCTGCTGGCGTTGCTGCGCGATCGGGTGCCAGCCGGAGTCGATCAGGCTGCCTACGTCAAAGCGGGGTTTTGACGGCGATCGCCCACGGAGAGATCACTAGCCCCCTCGTTTCCCCACTGCTGGCGGTGGAGTTGCTTGGCACAATGATTGGCGGCTATAACGTGCGATCGCTGGTGGATCTATTGGAGTCTACCAGTGCGGACATTGCCGCTGCCGCCACCGCCGCTTTGAAACACACGGTATTGGTCTACGATGCCTTCCACGATGTGATTGAACTGGCACAGGGCAATCCCTACGCCCAGCAAGTGGTGGAGTCGTGGGCACGGGCAGATTGGTTTACTAACCGTCCTGAGTTGCCTGAAGCGATTACTGTCACCGTATTTAAAGTGCCGGGAGAGACCAACACCGATGATCTCTCCCCCGCCCCCCATGCCACCACTCGTCCCGACATTCCCCTGCACGCGCTGGTAATGCTGGAGAGTCGCATGCCGGAGGGGTTGAACACGATCGCCCAACTTAAAGAAAAAGGTCATCCAGTTGCCTATGTCGGCGATGTGGTAGGCACGGGTTCCTCACGCAAATCCGCCATTAACTCAGTGCTCTGGCACATTGGGCAAGACATTCCCTTTGTGCCCAACAAGCGCACCGGAGGCTACATTCTCGGCAGCAAGATTGCGCCGATCTTCTTCAACACGGCAGAGGATTCCGGGGCGTTGCCGATCGAGTGTGATGTCTCCAACTTGCAAACGGGCGATGTGATTACCATTACCCCTACAAGGGCGAGATTACCAACGAAGCCGGAACCGTGGTTTCCACCTTTAGCCTCACTCCCGATACGCTGTTGGATGAAGTGCGGGCAGGCGGGCGGATTCCCCTACTAATTGGGCGCACCCTCACCGACAAAACCTGTGCGGCATTGGGCTTACCTCCCAATCCGGTGTTTACCCGCCCCAGCATTCCAGCCGACACAGGCAAAGGCTTCACCCTCGCCCAAAAGATGGTGGGCAAAGCCTGCGGCTTGCCAGGCGTACGACCGGGAACATCGTGTGAACCGCTAATGACCACGGTGGGATCTCAGGACACCACCGGACCGATGACACGGGATGAGTTGAAAGAATTGGCATGTTTGGGCTTTAGCGCCGATCTGGTGATGCAGAGTTTTTGCCATACTGCCGCCTATCCCAAGCCCGTCGATCGCCTCACCCACAAGGAATTACCCGACTTTTTTGAATCACGGGGCGGTGTAGCGTTGCGTCCGGGAGATGGCATCATCCACTCCTGGCTGAATCGCATGTTATTGCCCGACACGGTGGGCACAGGAGGCGATTCCCACACGCGCTTTCCCTTGGGAATTTCCTTCCCAGCGGGATCGGGGTTGGTTGCCTTTGCCGCCGCACTAGGGGTGATGCCCTTGAATATGCCGGAGTCGGTGCTAGTCAGGTTCAGTGGTAAGTTGCAACCGGGAGTGACGCTGCGAGATATCGTCAATGCGATTCCCTACGTGGCAATCCAGCAGGGCTTGCTGACGGTGGACAAGCAAAACAAGCAAAACATCTTCTCTGGGCGAATTATGGAGATGGAGGGTTTGCCCGATCTAAAGCTAGAGCAAGCCTTTGAGCTAACCGATGCCACGGCAGAGCGTTCCTGTGCCGGATGCACGATCAAACTCAGTGTGGAAACGGTATCGGAATACCTGCGATCGAATGTTGCCCTGATGAAAAACATGGTGGCACGGGGCTACCACGATGCCCGGACATTAATGCGGCGGATTGCCCAGATGGAGCAATGGCTTGCCAATCCGGTATTGATGGAGGCAGACGCGGATGCGGAGTATGCGGCGGTGATTGAAATTGATCTAAATAGCATTAAGGAGCCGATCGTCGCTGCCCCCAATGACCCAGATAAGGTGAAACTGCTCTCGGAAGTTGCCAACGACAAAATCGACGAGGTATTCATCGGCTCCTGTATGACCAACATCGGTCACTACCGGGCGGCGGCGAAGGTGCTAGAAGGTCAACCTCCGGTGGGAGTGCGCCTGTGGATCTGTCCGCCGACGCGCATGGATGAAAGCCAACTGCGACAGGAGGGCATCTACGACGTATTCAACGCCGTCAAGGCAAGAACGGAGTTGCCCGGTTGTTCATTGTGCATGGGCAATCAGGCGCGGGTGGAGGATGGCGCAACGGTGTTTTCCACCTCAACACGCAATTTCAATAACCGCATGGGCAAGGATGCCAGAGTCTACCTCGGCTCGGCGGAGTTGTCGGCGGCGTGTGCGCTGCTCGGACGGATTCCCACAGTGGAGGAGTATCGCGACATTGTGGCGAATAAGCTTGATCCGTTGGCGGGTGATCTCTACCGCTATCTGAATTTCGATCAGATTGCTGGGTTTGAGGATGAGGGGCGGGTGATTCCGCTGGAGGAGATGCCACGGATTGAGGATATTTTGGGGATGCCGAGTGGGGTAAAGCGTTAAGCATCTGTTCAGATTGTGCGATCGTGTGGACACAACGTGCCCACACGATTTTTGGCTCATCAGGTGTGAGCACTCAGTCTAAAATTACGACTTGAGTTAACCTATCTAGGTAAAAACCAAGGCTCTTTATGACTCCCCGTTCCAATCTAAACGGTCGTGTCTTGGAATACTTAATAGTGGAAGCACTAACCAAAAATCGACCTAACGCTAGTCTGACATCAAGGGCTAAAAATGCACAGATTCGAGATCTGGCTAAGCTAACAGAAGTAGATCCTGCTTTGTTACAAGAGTTAAATCTGGCAGCCAATGCATTCTTAACTAAGTGGTTTGTTCCTCAATTTCAGTTGTCTGAACAATTGTCGATGACGATCGATCGCCTACCCGATCGAAACGCAACTGATGTTACAGA
The DNA here is from genome assembly GCA_012032525.1 of Leptolyngbyaceae cyanobacterium SL_7_1. GTDB lineage: Bacteria > Cyanobacteriota > Cyanobacteriia > Elainellales > Elainellaceae > JAAUSV01. The sequence goes on along the minus strand of JAAUSV010000059.1, from coordinate 9,420 downwards.
CATTCGTTTGACGTTACCAACAGAGCTAATTAATCTATCTATAAAACACAATCACACCGCTTTAAAGCATCAGCGTCCTGGGAAAACTCCAGTGCATTGTGGTTATACCGAAACAAGTGTAGAAATGCAGCAATTTAAGCAACACTATCAAACAATCACACGAAACTTTACCTCACAAGCTGGAGGAGTAAAGCTTTTTTCAGATTTACCCGACGCACTTAAAGAACAGACACTATACATACCTGTTTGTAATCTGGTTAGCCAGTTCATCAATACTCACGCTAGTACCTGCGCTCCTAGTTTGTTTGAATATCTTACTGGCAGCAGTAACTACTACAAAATTATTATTAATACTCGTACTAAAAATTTAACAATTCAGCATTTTTCTTCTATCCGTTTGCCTAATACTTTGGTTGCAACGCCTACTGGCAAGTATGTAAGGTTGATATTTGACAATGGATGGCACATCTCAATACGTTTACATAATGCGTCTAGTAGAGTGGGAACGTCTCCAGGCTTGAAATTTGATACAACTGCGCTGACAAGCCCAATTCCTAGTACAGTTGTTTCTTACCTGTAAATCTATTACACTGGGTTCTCAGTACGCTACCTGTAGCGTATGAAACCTGTTTTTCTTGCTTGCCGACTTGTTCTAGTGTCCTACTGATAGCCAATCCCCTTTCATGCACAAAAGTCCTTTACGCTATCCCGGCGGAAAGCAAAAGGCAATCCCTCAGATTGCTCACTTTCTACCCAAGCAGTTTAAAGAGTTTCGAGAACCGTTTGTGGGCGGAGGGTCTGTTTTATTTCACGTCCTACAGAAACAACCTACGATTTCCTGTTGGATTAACGACCTCAACCAAGAACTGTATTATTTTTGGTTGGAAGTCAAGATGAATTTACCAGAGTTAGTCGATCGAGTATCACAAATCAAGCGAACCACAAAAGACGGGCGTGCTTTATTTGATACTCTCGCGTCAGCCGACATAAACACGTTGAGTTCCATCGAACGAGCAGTAAGGTTTTTTGTCCTAAATCGAATTACTTTTTCGGGCACAATCGAGAGTGGTGGATACTCCAATGCTTCTTTTTTAGGTCGATTCACAGACTCTTCTATTCAACGGTTATCCGCTCTAGATGGATGTCTTCAAAATACTCGTATTACCAATTTTGATTACAATGGTTTGCTGCAAGCACCTGGCGACGATGTATTTATCTTTTTAGATCCGCCCTATCTCAGTAAGACCCACTCCAAGCTTTATGGGAGGAAAGGAGATTTACACACCTGTTTTGATCATTCTCGTTTTTCCCAGTTGATGTCGGAGTGTGACCACAAATGGTTGATTACGTATGACGATTGTGATGAGGTCAGGCAAAATTTTGCCTTTGCTCATATCTATGAATGGGAATTGCAGTATGGCATGAATAATTACATGCAAGGAAAAGCCGAAAAGGGCAAAGAATTATTTATTAGTAATTACCCTATAGAACGATATGAGCAACCCACACTGATGGAAGTTGTCTAGGGAGTTTGCAAATGAATAATGTACCAATGCTCTGAATCTGTAAGGGCGAACGGTCGTTCGCCCCTATCGTATCAACTGCATCCTATTGTCTTGCCCATCCCTAGCTTTGAATTGGTTCTATCAATAGAATTAGCTGGGGGGATTGGGATAGTTAAGGGACGACAGGATACTGGAATCAGATGACGATCGCCCTCCCACCTCCGCCAACGTATACAACGGTCTCCCTTTCACCTCTTCATAGATCCGTCCGATATATTCACCCAATATCCCAATGCTAAAAAGCTGGACGGAGCCGAGGAAGAAAATGGCGATCGCAATCGTCGTAAACCCAGTCACCGGGGAGTTGCGCTCAAACAAGCGCCAGTAGAGCACCAGCAGCGCCATCAGGGCAGCGATCGCCGCTGATAGCATTCCAATATAAGTGGAGATGCGCAACGGCACGATCGAGAAAGAAACTAAGCCATCGATCGCCAGTCGGAGGGATTTGCGGAAGGTATATTTGACTTCTCCGGCAAAGCGGGGGTCGCGGTGAAAGCGGACGGCGGTTTGACGAAAGCCAATCCACGATCGCAGTCCACGAATGTAGCGATTGCGCTCTGGCATTTGGTTGAGCACCGTCACCACTTGGCGATCCATCAGACAAAAATCCCCCGTGTCGGTGGGGATGTCTACATCGGCTAACTGTTTAAGAATGCGGTAGAAAGCATAGGCGGTGAAGCGTTTGAACCACCCTTCCTGTTGCCGCTGAATCCGTTGCGCGTAGATGACTTGATAGCCCTGACGCCACAATTCAACCATTTCTGGAATTAATTCGGGTGGGTCTTGCAAATCGGCATCCAGCACAATCACGGCTTGTCCTTGGGCAAAGTTAAGCCCCGCCGTGACAGCGACTTGGTGCCCAAAGTTGCGGGCAAGGCTGAGGTAAACGATGCGATCGTCCTGCTGACTCAGTTCTCGCATCATTCCAGGGAGCGATCGCGACTGCCATCGTCTACCAAATCAGCTCGACCGCGCCATCTAGGGCGTCCATCACGGGAACGAGGCGACGATACAATTCGGCGATCGTGCGGTCTTCGTTGTAGATGGGGACGATGAAGGAATAGGTAGGAGCCATAGATTTCACCCGCGATCGGTTGGTGGACAGAGTACCTTTTATTGGTAGTCCTAAACCTGTAATGATTTTTTGTGGAGCGGGCTGCGCCCGCTCCACAAAAATCATTACTTGAATACCACTACCCCTTTTATCTTATGGGGAGTGATGGATTGTGTAACTCTGCCAGGGCTTGACTCTACCGCCAAATCGCCCTAATCTAGTCGCTTAGGTGTTTTGTGCGATCGAGCACTACCACACCAGACACCAAAAATCTAGTCAACGCTATCCCAGGCTGATTCCAGCAGCCCAGGATAGCTGACCACCAACGTTGAGCGACCAACGCCGGTAGCTTGGGAGATTTTATCACTCCTATTAGCCACCCTGCTTTGCGCTGCGATTGGGCGGGGTGGCTAGATTTTTGGCTTTCCTCAACCAAAGCCAAATCTAGGAGTTAATCCATGAGCGATCGAATGAATGATTCAGTCAGCGACCCGATGGGCGATCGTCCCGCTCCATCCTTCCTGTTGCCCCCCTGCCAACGTCGCCCCCTGCGGGTGCTGTTATTGGGCGATCGACAGGATGTGCTAGACACGATTAAAAACCTGCACCACCGAGGCTTTGCCCCAGCGGGGGAGTGGAGTCGGGCGATCGGCTTTGCCGACACCGCAAAGGTCGGGTGTCCGACTGCCGATGAGGTGATGCAGCAGGTGGTGGTGAGTTTGCCTGCCGATTGTGTGCTGAGTATTTTGACTAAGTACTTTAGCTAATCTGCGGGTGCTATTGTTGTCAAATTCCCAACATCTTTGAGGTGTTGGGAATTTGAGGTGAGAGCGATCGCTTCTCGCAGCTTACCTGTTGTTCATTTGAAGAGTGGGAGGAACAACCATAAAGCCTTAGTGAATTTACTTAGAAGACCGATCGCCCACGATTCGCCAGTGTTACATTAATAACGTCTGAACAAGGGGCGCTACCAAAATCCTTCTCGGATTTCTGGCTTTTCTATTAACGTGCTGATTACTCTACACAGTCTTGTTCAGGAGAACCAATGAAGAAACACCTGTTATCCAGCGTTTTTGCGGCTGGTGCGATCGCGGCTGCTTCGATTTTCCAAGCAGCTCCGGCTGAAGCGCTCAGTTTTGATGGTCAACTTGCAATTTTCGGTCGTAATGATGTGTACAGCTCTGGCAGTGATCTACGTCCAGAAGCAGAACGAACCTTCACAGTTGATTTTGTGGATAGCTTTGCTAATAGCGTTCCTAATAATCAACTCCGCTCTACGGCAAAATTTACTATCAACAGTTTCCTAACGAGCGGCGGACAAACCACCGTAGGATTTAAGGTTGATTTGGCTAATATTTCTACAACCAACTCGCTTCTAAGAGCAATTGGCTTTAATGTTGGCTCAATCACAGGTAACACTGTTAACGACAATATTGGAATTAATACAAGTCAAACTAGCGCAACGGGTCGCTTCTCCCAAGTTTTGTTTAACCAATCAGGCAGCTTCCCTGGTATGGGCGGGGTAAACAGACGAGAGGTTGAGTTTCGAGCTAACTCAGCCAGCGATCGAATTCCTGAAGATACTAATTCCAACACTGGTAGTTTCATAGCTCAACTCGTTTTAAATGAAGAAGTTCAGCAAGTGAGTTGGTATGATTTTGCCGTACGCTACCAAGGATTGACTGAAATCCCAGACGGTGAAAGCGAAGGTAGCGGTGCAGGTCGCCCCATTCCCACACCCGCATTGTTGCCTGGGTTGGTAGGCTTAGCGGCTGGTGCATTGCGCAAAAAACAAGCTGAAGCGGCTCAAGACGCTTAATTCACGACTATTTCTTCGATTTACAGCAGATTTCAGATGAATAGACCATGATTATTTTTTGGAAGTGGCGCTCCGCGCCACTTCCAAAAAATAATTTGGTTTTGTTTCAATGAAAAAGCGCTATAAAGCGTGAACCCTAGTTGTTCAGATTCCCGGCATCTTTGAGATGCCGGGAATCTTTGATTACGGGTTATTCATCTTACTGGTTAATTGCTATTGCGCTTTATGAAAAACCCTTGAAGCTACTTGCCAACCTCCGGAGTGATTTCTGAGCCATTGAAAGATTACTCACAACGAGTACGTCAACGTTACTTCACCGATCGCTCTAACCCTACAAGAATTTTGGTGGTGCAGCTCACACCACCAAAATTCCTACTTGAATCCCACTACTTCACCTACGAGAGGAGAAAGAATGCAACTCAACCATATTCTGTTTACGGGAGAATCAGGATTTCTCTACCGTTATCGATTTCTGGTGGAATCGATCGCCCAGCATGTGGAACGAGTTGATTCGATCGGCACTAGCAATTTCCCTGACAATCGATTCCTCAAGGAATTGATTGAGCTTTATCGCAAACCAATTTATAAACTCTCTACTCGGTTAGGGGAAAGGCTTTTTTACAAAAACAAACGGATTTTTATTGAAACGTCTCAACGGACAGAACGCAAAATTAGACAGCTTGAACACAAGCCCGATCTAATTCTGCATATCTTTGCCATGTCCATTCCTTTGTGGGACAGCAGCGACATCCCCTATGCCATGTATTTGGACTACACAATGGCGTTGATCATTAAAAATTGGCAACGCTGGGCACCCTTTCCAATTCAGCAGAAGGCTTGGCTTGATTGCGAAAGACGGGCATATCAAAACGCCCACCACCTGTTTGTCATGAGCCAACTGGTGAAGACCTCGCTGATTGAAGACTATGGGGTTGCTCCTGAACAGATTACCGTCACGGGTGGAGCCGCCAATTTTGAGCAACTGTATGAGGGCGAGAAACCCTTTGGCAGCAAACAGATTCTATTTAATGGCTCGGACTTTAAGCGCAAAGGCGGCAAGTTAGTCTTAGCAGCGTTTAGAAAAGTCAGAGCCGCGATTCCCGATGCCAAGTTAGTGATTATTGGGAAAAAAATGTGGATTCGAGAACCGGGCGTGGTTGTCTTAGGAAATGTGGCATCGCGATCGGAACTTCAGCAATTATTTGTGTCCAGTGATGTTGTGCTGGCACCCTCCTATTGTGATCCCTTTCCTACTTTTTTGTTAGAAGCCTTCAATCATGGAGTCCCCTGTGTGGTTCCCAACCGAGACGGGATGCCTGAAATTGTTAGTCATGATGTAGACGGAGTTGTTGTCCAAGAGCTGACAGATGAGGCGATCGCCAATGCTCTAATCCAACTACTGCAAAACCCTGAGCAATTATCTGCTATGTCTCAGGCAGCTCGCAAGAAAGTGCGAGAAAGGTTTAATTGGGATGATATCGCAACAACAATGATTGACGTGCTCAAAGCAAAATAGTGGTTGTCATGGCACCCTGTTATTGCAGATCCCCGGCTTCTTTTAGAAGCCGGGGATCTTTTTTTCATCCACTACGACGTGTTCAATTGTTTCTCAATTGTTCAATTTTTCGGGCGTAGTTTTCCAGTTGGGTTTGGCGAATTTCCTGCGATCGCATTCCAATTAAAAATGTCACCGACAGCATGTATCCTGGCTCTTGCAGTTGCGTTAGAAAAAACCCAAACACGGCAGCCGTCAACAAGACAAATCGGCAGAGATCATCCGCACACAGTTGTTGCCACACAATCACCCAGAGCCAGAGGTAGGCTCCCAGTCCCAACAGTCCCAAATCTCCCCATATCCCTGCCCAACCAAAAAATGGAGAGAAAAATGTGGAAGAGGCTCCCAACCAGTTAGCTAACATTTCTGCCCAGGTTTCGTCGGCAACGGTCGATCGAGTGGCACCAAAGGGAGCCAGGAGCGATTCATAATCCTTGAGCATCCATCCCCCCAAGCGATCGATCGTATGCCCCGGACCCAACCCAATAAACGCATTCACCGGGGACGTGTAGTGATCAAGAATATTGTAGACTCCCATCAGCTTTACCCGGGTTCCCTCACCATCTGGACCATACAATCCAGGACGAATCCAGGTGTTAAAGGCATCGAGAAATGGAATATTTTGAATTGCCCAAATAAAGGCAAAGACCGCCACCGTCCCAAACGTAATATAAATAACTGCCTTTTTAATGTCCTTTAATCGTATTAGGGATAGGGCAGCGAATGCCAGGGCAAAACTGAGCAACGCTTGTTTGGCATCTGCCACATTTAGATGAATAAAACTCAAGAATAAAATTAACCCCCGCAACCACAGGGGACGTTTTTTAGCAGTTAGAAAATAATACACCCCAAAGGTAAAGGCTACCGACGCTCCCACCACGTGTCCCGACCCCGACAGATAGAAAACTCCTTGCACGGCATCGGGTCCCGTCAACGCACCGGGCTTTAGATCGACCCGAAAAACAAACCGTTGCACGAGTGCTAAAAAGAGGTGAAATAGATTAAACCGAATAAACCATCCACGCAAGTGTTCAACACTCGTTTTAGATAATGGCAAGCTACACAGCGCTACCAACAACAGAAATGGTTCTGTCAACAATAGAAAGCTCAGAATGGCATTAATCGCCCCTGCCCCATTCCACAGAGCGCTGGCAAATTCGATGGTTAGCAATAGCCACAACGCCAACAGCATGCGCTGAGTGGTTATTCGCTGTTGGCGATCGCGGGTACGAGTTTGCAATAGGGCAAGTCCTGCTGCCACCGGGACAACGGCAAAATGCACAAAGTTAATGGCGGCTGGAAACCCGATGGTTTCTAGCAATCGCGGGAAAAAAACAGAGGCAAACGCCACCAGCAATAAAAGCGAGCTTCTGACGTAGCCTGGACGAGCGGGAATTGGCGATCTAGCCGTCTGCTGCAAAGCACCATTGACGGTTGGATCGCTGGCATTAGACCTGATCATAAATCTCCATCAGTTGTTGATAGTTGCGTTCTGCGGTGTAGTGCGCTTCAAACTCTGCCCGTGCTGCCCGCCGCATCTGCTGAAGTCGATCGGGTTGTTCTAGTAAATCCTGCACTTGCTTGACCAAACTGACCGCATCACCCGGAGTAAACCGCAGCCCCGTCTGCCCCGGCAGGATCAGATCGTGAATGCTGCCGATATCGGCTCCAACGATCGGCGTGCCCACCGCCAATGCTTCCACAATAATCCGGGGGAAGCCTTCGTACCACTTGGAGGGAAACACTAGAAAAGCCGCTTTTCCCAATAACCCATAGACTTCTTCCAGCGATCGCCGTCCTAGCCACTCCACCCCAGGGCTTTGCTGCGCCGCCACCTCGGTTGCCAATGGTCCATCTCCAACAATTTTGAGAGGAATGCGATCGCCTAATTGTTTCCAAGCCGTCAGCAACAGATCAATTCCCTTTTCCTGGGACAATCGCCCCACAAAAATCGCATACCCGCCGGAGCCATCTTGATAGCCTGGGTCAGGATGGACAAAATTGGGCTTTACCACCAGTTTGGCGGCAGGAATGCCACCCTGGATGAATTTCTGGCGCGAAAATTCCGTCAGGGCAATGTAGCGATCGACCTGCTGGGGGGTGCCGATCGCCCGGTGCAGCGTAATGGTTGCCGCTGTGACAGCGCTGGCGCTGAGACTGCCGCGATAGCAGCGGTGCACCACCCCTGCCCACGGCGCCCGACCGAGGCAATCTTCACACACCTTGCCAGCGCGGTAAAACAGCGCATTGGGGCAGAGCAAGCGGTAGTTGTGGCAGGTTTGGATGACGGGAATATTTTCTGCCTTTGCCGCATAGTAGGCAGCCGGAGAAATCAGCGGGAAGGTGTTGTGGAAGTGGGCGAGTTGGATCTGATGCTGGCGAATCTGCGATCGCAATTCCTGATAAATCTCCCGGTTCCAAACCGTGGTGGTGGCAACGGCTAGGGGATTTTTCTGCTGAATGGCGTCGTTGTGCACGGTGTAGCGGTGCACGGAGTGCCCCTTTGCCTCTAGCAGATCGGCTTCGGCGGCAAACACCTGGTCTTCGCCGCCCGCCTGTTGATAGTAGTTGTGAACCAGCAAGATGTTCATGAACGCTCCTGTTGTTCTAAATCCCCGGCTTCTTCGAGAAGCCGGGGATCTTTGAGTTGCTAGTGTGCCAAAATCTTCTCGTACATTTGAATCTGAAATTGCACCTTGGCATCCCAGTTGTAGGCGGTGTTGATCAGGTGTTGCCCCGCCTGCCCCATTTGATGGCAGAGGTTGGGGTCGATCGCCAGTCGTTTCATGGCATCGGCTAAGCCTGCGATCGCCTGATCGGGATGGTGGGGCGGAATCTTGAATCCCGTTTCTGGAGTGACTTGCACACCGGGTCCACCCAAGTCGAGGCAGAGAATCGGACGACCCACCGCCATCGCCTCCAGACACACCCAACCGCCAGAATCGTGCAGACTGGGGTGCACCAGCGCGTGGCACTCGCCTAATTTTTCCAAAGTCTCTTGCCGGGGCAGTCTGCCCAAAAATTTTACTTGGGATGCCACCCCCAAAGACTCTGCCAACTCCTCTAACCGCTGGCGTTCCGGACCCTCCCCTGCGATCCAGTATTCCGCATCGGGCAGGGCAGCTTGGGCAAAGGCACGCACCCCCAAATGAAATCCCTTCCAGTGCAACAACCGCCCCATGCTGATAAAGCGAATCGGGTCAGCGGCTGGCATGGGATATTGGGCTAACTGGGCAATTTCGTCGTGTCTTAAGCCCGACTCAATCAACACTGCCACCCGATCAGCCCCCAAGCCCCGCACCCGCTTGGCACTGTCCTCGGTTGTCACCCAGGCAAGGGCACTGCGCCGCGCCGTAATCCCCACAAAGGGGTCAAGCTCACCCACCTGCCGCGAGAATGCCCTGAGCACTTCATAATAGCTTTGCCC
>JAAUSV010000058.1 GCA_012032525.1 Leptolyngbyaceae cyanobacterium SL_7_1 | reverse complement strand
GTTGGAGTTGGTGCATCGCGAGTACGCGAATTTGTTTGAGCAAGCAAAAGCCAATGCTCCCTGTATCGTATTCATCGATGAGATTGATGCCGTTGGTCGCCAACGGGGTGCAGGCTTGGGCGGCGGTAATGACGAGCGTGAGCAGACGCTCAACCAACTCTTGACCGAGATGGATGGATTTGAGGGCAACACGGGCATCATCATCATCGCGGCAACGAACCGTCCCGATGTGTTGGATGCTGCATTATTGCGTCCCGGTCGATTCGATCGCCAGGTGGTGGTCGATCGCCCCGATTATGCTGGACGTTTGGAAATCCTTAACGTTCACGCCCGTGGCAAAACCTTGTCAAAAGATGTTGACTTGGAAAAAATCGCCCGTCGTACTCCTGGGTTCACGGGAGCCGACTTGTCCAACCTGCTAAACGAAGCGGCAATCCTGGCTGCCCGTCGAAATTTGAGCGAAATCTCGATGGATGAGGTCAATGATGCGATCGATCGGGTGTTGGCTGGACCAGAGAAGAAAGACCGGGTGATGAGCGAGAAGCGCAAGGAACTGGTTGCGTTCCACGAGGCAGGGCATGCCCTTGTCGGAGCCCTGATGCCCGATTATGACCCGGTGCAAAAAATCAGCATCATTCCCCGTGGTCGTGCGGGTGGTCTCACCTGGTTCACCCCCAGCGAAGATCGAATGGATTCGGGTCTCTACTCCCGCTCCTACTTGCAAAATCAGATGTCGGTGGCGTTGGGCGGTCGAATCGCTGAAGAAATCACCTTTGGTGACGACGAAGTTACCACTGGTGCCTCCAATGATTTGCAGCAAGTGGCGCGGGTAGCCCGACAATGGTGACTCGGTTTGGCATGAGCGATCGCCTGGGTCCAGTTGCTCTAGGTCGCTCCCAAGGCAATATGTTCTTGGGACGAGACATTGCCGCCGAGCGGGATTTCTCGGAAGAGACGGCGGCGGCGATCGACGATGAAGTGCGTAATCTGGTCGATCAGGCATACCGTCGAGCGAAAGCGGTTTTAACGGAAAATCGGGCAGTGCTCGACAGGTTGGCTCAGATGCTAATTGAACGTGAAACAGTGGATGCTGAAGAGCTTCAAGACCTATTGGCAACCAGTGATGTCAGAATGGCACCGATCGCCTAGATTGGGTAGCTAATTGGGGCGTCTATTGGTCAACCATCAAGCGAGAGGGTATTTCCTACCCTCTCGTTTTTGTTTTATCTTTTCTCTAAAAAATAAAAAATAAGGGCAAAAAAATTGCCTGACCCTAAAGCCCCCAGGGTCAGGCAAGTTACCTGTAAGGACGCGTTCTTAATCAGTAAGACAAGTGACTTAAATGCCCCCTTCAGTCACTTGACCTTGCTGGATGCGTTCTCCAGAAGTAACATCATTCTGCAATTTGCACACACTATAAAGTTCACGACAATTACCGAACTTCAGTCCAGAAACTCTAAAGTTTCTGAAGGAAAACGGGTAGATTTACTGAGCCACCTGTAAAGAAAATGTGCATGCTTGAGTGGGGTACCATTGACCTACCATTTATCTAGTATTTGCTTTCAAAGCAGAGATTCATCTATTATTTAATCGCAGGGTGCTAAATTTTTCTAAAGAATCATCGTTACAATTTATTCCCACAGTTGGTCAGTTAAGTGGTTAGTTAAGGATGTTAGCAGCTAGGGATATTGGTGTGGATGCTGCACACGATCGAGACAATCCTCCGCTCTTAATCATGCTGACTAAATCAGGCTAACTGTAGCGTTTTTGGCATTGATTAAGGTTTTAAAGGCTGCCAAATAGTGTGCAGCTCAAGACCAGTCGGGGCTAACTTGTTATATTTTTTCTCCAAGAAATTGATATGATCTCGCTCTAGCACTTGAATAAACCCTTGCTATCCCTGCTTTTAGGGAGGTTGGGATAAGGTTAAGAAGGCAGGGCGATCGTTAGCCTATTGAGTTTTATAACTACGTCTATGGCTGGCGGCTTAGTCTAACGGGTAAGCACACAACACAGGTTTTAGGCAAGAAGATGAGATTAATTAATGTGCAGATGGGTTCTTTTAGAACTGGTAAAGGGAGCCAATTGGATGGTAAATAGCAACAACAGCCGTGTATTGTCCAATCGCTACCAACTTGTTGAGTTGCTTGGGCAAGGCGCTATGGGGCGAGTCTATGGAGCGCGGGACGTTTTATTGGGTGGTGTTCCAGTTGCCGTTAAGTTTCTGGCTCAGACCTTATTAAATCAAAAGATGCGCGATCGCTTTGAGCGTGAAGCTAGAACCTGTGCGCTGTTGGGTCAACGGAGCATCCATATTGTGCGTGTGACGGATTACGGAGCCGATGAAGATGAGATTCCTTACTATGTGATGGAGTACTTGAAGGGCGAAAGTTTAAGTACCATCATTGCCAAAGAACCCTTGACGCTCCCACGCTTCCTCAAGCTGAGCCGACAAATTTGCTTGGGAATGCAATGCGCCCATCAAGGAATTCCAATTGACGGCGATCTGTACCCAGTCATTCACCGAGATATCAAACCCAGCAATATTCTCATCAGCAAAGATGATAGCCTGGGCGAGCTTGCCAAAATTCTAGACTTTGGTATTGCCAAGGCGCTGCAACCCGACAGTGACCAGACCAATTGTTTTATGGGCACCCTAGCTTACTCCTCCCCAGAGCAAATGGAGGGGCGCGAACTAGATGGGCGATCGGATATCTATAGCCTGGGTGTGATGTTGTTTCAAATGTTGACGGGTCGCATGCCTGTCAATGCAGACACCCACACCTTTGGCGGTTGGTACAAAGCACACCATCACCAACCGCCCCGCACCTTTGAAGAGGCAAATTCGGAAATTAGGTTACCAAAGGCGCTAGAAACATTGGTGATGAGCTGTTTGGCAAAATCCCCCACCGATCGCCCCCAAGCAATCGGGGAAGTGCTGGACGCCTTAGAACCGTTGGAAAAGCGGTATGGCACTGGGCAGGAGATTGCCAATCGTATTGATACTCTGCTTAGAAGTAGCCCTATCACCGATGCCCCCAGAGTTCCCCCCACTCTGACGCCGGAGGAGATTTTTCAGTCTGCCTCTTGGCCCACCACCATGCCGATCGCCGAGGTTGTCTTTCCCCAGACCTTTGGGACTAGTAAGGAATTGCTTGCTACCCTGTGGGCAATGTTGCGACGAGAGGAAATTGAACGGCGACTGCATTGCACTCGCTATAACCAATTTCTGTTTGCACCCTCGCCGCATCCCGCTGTTTTATGGCTCACGGTCCTCTACAATGCCACCTATGGTCCACGTTGGTTGCCCTGCTACCTTGACCTCAAAACGTTTCAAGGACAACAAATGGCGCGGTTATTGGGAGAAGCAGGACAATACCGGATTTTGTTTTTTGCCAAAGAAGAACCTCGGCGCTGTGTGATGGTGCAGTCCTCCACAATCGTCCCTGAGCAGTGTAGGAATTTGGCGGAATGGGCAACCATGGCTCAAAGCATCCCGAATGTTGGACAATACAACTACGCCAAAAAGCTACTCAAGGATAACCTGGAGGATTTGAAGCCCAAAATTGATATGAAGTTGAGAGCCATTTACAACGTTGAAGAAGAAAACGATTTTTAGACGATCGCCCCCTGTCTAGCAAACTGAGCACAGTGATAAACAAACCGAGTTGGAATATCCAGTCGTCCCCCCCAATGCAGGTGCAAGTAGGAAGCATGCAACTGAAAGCGCTGCCAGCCTTCATTGGGCAATGAGCCAGCAGCATTGTAACGCTGCATCTGGTAGAGGGGAAAAGCGGGAGGAATGGTTAGCTCCGATCGATGAAACTCGTGCCCCCAGACTACCGTGTGTGCCGCCAGCAGAGGGGTGTTGTGTTGGGCAATCGCCTGGCGGTAGCCCAAGGTCAAGTGGGCACCCATGCGGGTCTTTGTAGGCAATGCCCCAACCATTTCCCACGATCGCCCTTCAAAATCAATTATCTGCTCACACAAATACATCAACCCGCCGCACTCAGCGTAGGTAGGCATGCCCGCCTCGATCGCTCGCCGCACCGATCGACGAGCTGAGCTGTTTTCCATCAGAGCTGCCGCCATCAGCTCTGGAAACCCACCCCCCAAATAAAGCCCATGGACACCCTTTGGCAGATCGTCATCGGTTAGCGGACTCCATGGCACTAGTTCAGCTCCCAACTGCTCCAAGGCATCCATGTTGTCGGCATAGTAGAAATTGAAGGCACGATCGCGGGCAAGGGCGATCCGTACTGGAGAACCCGCTAGAGGGGACACGAGGGGCATGAAACGGGACTGGACGAGTTGAGTAGAACGAGGGGTAGACAACAAAGGAAGCAATTTTGCCCAGTCGAAGCATGTTTCACTTAATTCAGTCAGGCGATTGAGCAAGGATTGAAATTGGGGCAGTTCCTCCGTTGGCACCAAGCCCAAATGTCGATCGGGAATGGTGATATCTTGATGCCGACGCACAATTCCTAGAATAGGCAAGTTTGATGGTTCTAGTGCCTCTTTTAGCACCTCTAGATGGCGATCGCTGCCGACGCGGTTGAGAATCACCCCAGCCATCTGCAAGTGGGGATCAAACGAACGATAACCATGGACAAGGGCGGCGACGGAGCGCGACAAATGGCTGCAATCAATCACCAATACAATCGGCAGGTGCAATAGCCGAGCAATGTAAGCAGTACTACCCCCATCTTCACTACCCACGCCATCAAACAACCCCATGACGCCCTCCACAACCACCGCATCGATCGATCGGGTGCGTTCGGAGAAACATTGGCAAACAAAGGATGGCGAAGTCAGGATTGGGTCTAGGTTGTAGCACGATCGCCCAGTTACAGAGGCATGAAACATGGGGTCGATATAGTCGGGACCAACCTTGAAGGACTGCACTGTTTTTTGGCGTTGGTGCAACCCTGCCAACAGCATAAGGGTGACGGTTGTTTTACCCACCCCGCTGCGTTCACCCGCAATTACAAGCCCCATTGGCACTCCATTTTGTTAGATAGATTAGTCAGATACATTCGTCAGATACACAAAATTTGGTTCAAGCAGAACATCTTTACAATTTGTAACTTGCTACAACTACTCAAAGTTGCACTCAAAATCGTCGATTAAGCCCTTGATTAAGCCCGCGTGCGTCTGCTTCGTTTCATCAAGTATTCCTTACGACATTGCAAGGAATGATAAAAATTACCCACATGGAGGTAGGCAATTTGTCAAACGATTGTTATTGTTTTTAACATAGGATAGATCGATATGAGACATGGGTAGATTTAACCAGGTCTATGATGTCCGAACTGCCTAAGCCTGTAATGTTACGGATTGTTTATCCAACTCGTTTACGGTCAGGCTGTTTCCAATCCTTTAGCCTCAGAGGTTACCGTTATGGATTCTAAGTCGTTTGAGCTGACCCTAGAGCAGCAGTTTGAGATCCGCCGGATGCAGATGGAAGTGCAGGGAATGAGCCGTGAACAGGCGCTTGACCTGCTGTTGCAAGCATCTCGCCTACTGATGCTCAAGGACAACATTGTGCGTCACTTACTGAAGCAGACGTCCATACAATCGATCGCTTAAGGAGAACTTACTATGAATTCTTCATCGTTTGAGCTGACCCTAGAGCAGCAGTTTGAAATGCGCCGCTTGCAAGAGGACATGGAGGGAATGAACCGAGAGCAGGCGATCGAGCTACTACTGCAAGTTGCTGAATTGCTAATGTTACGAGACAACGTGATTCGTGATCTGATGCGTCAGGTTGATTTGTAGCCTATGGGTGGGTTAGACGCTCTCCATCTCTTGCTTTACTTTGCGAGAAGAAAAGCTGGGGTCGTCGGGACGTCAACTTACTAAGTTATCTAGCTGTTATTACTTGTTGATATTAATCGTTTTGGATGGTTTTGAATCGGTTTTTAAGGCAGTGACCCATTCGCTTCAAGTCACCTCACTGCATGATTAGGATTGCAAACCACGTTTATAGCGGCAGGGCGAGTTCCAAACTGTTGATGACCAGGGCAGATTAAAAAACTTTTTAGTCATGCTGCCTGAGTTGCTAGTAATATCCATGCAGAAGCGTAAAGGCTCTGTTCTGACTTTAAAGGTTGCCTTAATTCCCGTTTCTGTTTTGGAACTGCCCTACTAAAACCTTTCTAACCAATGTTTCAAAGTGCCCTAATTTGCACCGACTTTTCAGATGGGTTGCAGCGCTTAGCCGGCTTTGTTTCCAGCCTGGCGGCTGGCGGTCTTCAACGCCTGATCTTTTTGCATACCATTCCCATTTCTAATGAGCGGGAAATCCCCCGTGTGGACGAGAGCAAAATCCAAGCCGTTCGCGATCGCTTTCAAGCAAGTTTCAGTAATCTCCCTGCTGGAGTGACGGTTGAGATTGATGTGCAATATGCTCGCGTGGTTGACCATATTCTCAATGCCAGCAAAACCCACAAACCCGATGTCACCCTCCTAGGGCGTAGCAATCGCAATCAACTAGACGAGCGAGTCTTTGGCAGTACGTTGTTGGAATTGTGTCGGCGGATCACCAACCCTGTGTTGATGCTCCGTCCCCAGTTAATTTCAGCCTACACCGATGAAGAGTTGGATTTGCGCTGTCGCCATCTATTTCGCTATTTGATGATTCCCTACGATGGCAGTGATTCAGCCAACTACCTGGTCAGCCAGATTAAGCAAGGGGCACAACGGCAGTCTGACAAGTCCCTGGAGTGTGTATTTCTCTGTTGGGTGGTAGACAATAGCGGTCGGCGAGAGTTGAGAGCCACCGCAGAACAGCAACAGGCAACGGAAAAACTCGCGGCGGTCAAGGCGGACTTGGAGACGACCGGGCTACAAGTTGCCACCGAAATTCGGCTGGGGGAGCCAATTATTGAATTGCTGGCAAGCGCTGTAGAGCGGGATATTACAGCGATCGCCGCCGCTTCTGGCACCATGGGCACCCTACTGTCCTGGTCGATTCCCAGCTTGACGAATGAAATTTTGCATCGGAGCTGGCACCCGGTGTTGTTTTTTCCTCCAGCGCGATCGTGAGGTAGCGATTAGCAGAGAGCGGATGGAATGCCACAGTTAATTGTCCAATATTTGGTGCTGGGGCTAAGTTATTTGGGCTTGGCGGTGGGTCGGTTACCAGGGTTACGGATGAATCGTGCCACGATCGCGTTGGTGGGTTCGGCACTCTTGCTTGCCTTGGGAGCCATTTCCCTAGAAGAGGCTTGGCACTCGATCGATGCGGTGACGATCGTGTTTTTGTTGAGCATGATGGTGGTCAATGTCCATCTTGCCTATTCGGGGTTTTTTCAATTGGCTCTGGTGTCAGTTCTCCGTCTGACGCGTAGCCCCCTCGGCTTAATGGTGGTGTTGACCTTTAGCAGTGGCATTCTATCGGCGGTGTTTTTGAATGACACATTGGCGATCGTGTTCACGCCCCTCACCCTCAGTCTGACGCAGGCTTTGGGGTTAAATCCAATTCCCTACCTGCTGGCACTGGCGGGGGCGACCAATCTGGGGTCGATGGCAACCTTGAGCGGCAATCCTCAAAACATCCTGATTGGTTCAATGTCTAAGATTGCCTACCTGGATTTTGCAGTCGTGCTCGCGCCAGTCGCATTGATCAGCTTGGCGGTACAAGTAGGGCTATTGTCGCTGCTATATCCGGAGGTGCGATCGCTCAAGCCCTGTGCAAGTTGTGCCGTGATGCCCGTGCGGTTATATCGCCCCCTGTTAGTTAAAACCTTGGTGGTAACGGCGGGGCTGTTGATTGCCTTTGTGGTCGGTGCTCCCTTGGCGGAGGCAGCGTTGTTGGCAGCGGCAGTGCTACTGGTTACTCGACGATTAAAACCAGAGCGAGCGTTGGGGGCGATCGAGTGGAATGTGCTGTTGCTCTTCTCTGGGTTGTTTATCCTAACGGAGTGCACCCAATCACTAAATCTGCTAGGAATCTTTAGCGCTTGGACTGCCCACCCATTGGGAGTTTTGGCGGCAGCAGTGGGGTTGTCTAATCTGGTTTCTAATGTCCCCGCTGTGCTGTTGCTGGCTCCTTTGATCCCAACAGACGATACCCGCTCGTGGCTGCTGTTGGCTGCCGGATCAACCCTAGCAGGAAACTTGACCTTGTTTGGCTCGATCGCCAACCTGATCGTGGCGGAGGCAGCCCTCAAACTGGGTCATCGGCTCTCGTTCTGGCAGCATTTGCAGTTTGGCTTGCCGCTCACGCTGGTGACGTTGGCGCTGACCTATGGCTGGTTGATGGCGATCGGGGCTCCAGCGTCAGGGCTTCCAGATACTGCCGCAGATACTGCCATTGGCTGGGATTGGGCTGGTAGGTGTGGGAATTAACCTTGTGAAATACTGGCGCTGACAGGATTTTTTGATAATCCGGATTGGCTAGCGACCTGGATGCCAGGATCTCTGGCTCATTGGGCACAAGACCGGGGGGTAGGTGTCCTTCCAGCAGGGCGATCAGGCGAGGGCGATGCACCTCCACCGCCAAACCCTGCTGTTGGAGGCGGTGCAGGATTTCGTCCACACTCAGGGAATGGTCTGGAAAAATTTGCAGCAGTGCCAGCAAGAGTTGATAGTCACTGTAGGACTGTCGGGGAGAGTCCATCAACTGGGGATGTAGCGGCAGCGATCCCAAGCCATAGGCAAGGCGGCTACAGGTTGGCAAGAAGGGAGACTGAGTTGCCGTGTAGGTGTCTTGGATGATGGTGGCATTGGGAAGCTTTTGCCTGAGCCAACGGGCGATCGCCCCCAACGATGCTGTGCCACCCGTGCAGATGACTTGATTGACATCTAAGATTGATGCCTGGTGTTGGGTTAGTCCAGCATTTAGCTCTCGATTCAGCCGCTGGATGTAGGGCAGAAAAACCCGGCTTCCCAAATCTTCGCGGCTAATTCCCCAGCGCTGTTCCCCAATTTGCAGGACAAACTGATCAGCCTGTTGCAGGGCAAGTTTTACCTGCTGGGCTGCCTGCACCAACCCCTGCCCAAAGGCAGAACTATGCAACCGTTGCTGCAATTGGTGACGTTTTGCCCCATCAGGCTCCCCCGGTGAGGGTAGAGTCAACCGATCGAGTTGGAGGGTCTGCCAGGGCGATTCTGGGGAGGGTTCTTGCCAGTGCCAGTCTGGCTCCCCTAGGGATGGGGCGGTCAAATCCATTTCAGCAGTGCTCGATCGCCCACCCTCCGACGTGCCCAATGGATAAATCAATTGGCAAATAATATCTTGGTCAAGGGCGTTGCCAGCATAGTTAATGCTACGACAGTGGAATGCCGCTTGAGTTAAGCTGGCAAGCAATGGGGGGACGGTTACGAGTGCCAGTTCGGTGACACTGGCTCCCGCACTCAATATCAGCGTCACCCCCTGCCAGCTCAACTCCGGCATTGGCGTTTTCTTAGCCAGTCGTTGGGGCAATAGGGGTAGACGACCCTCCGCACTGGGTAACTCCGACAGAAGCACGGCGATCGCCTCTGGAACCACTAAGATTTGGTGGGCATGGTCTACCAATCCGGTGGCTAGGATCATCTGCCGAATGTTAGTCAAATAGGCATCCGACCAGTGCGCCGGATAACCCACTACCACTCCCACAAGTTGGGCTAGGGCACTCTGCATCTCCCCATCTTCCAATCCCACAGCGCCGGATTGGGGAACGGGCGATCGCCTAGCATCGCCCCCTTCTGGGTAGAGGGTCTTCACCAGTGCTTGCAGGGTGTCTCGCAGCGTCAGTAGGGGCAGGGTAACGGTGTCCGTCCATTGGAATGATGGTTCCCACTGCAACGATGCCAGGGAATAGTAGGGAAGGCAACGATTTAGGTAGGGTCTGATGTTTTGCAATCGCAGCGGTGGCGGCTGACCGGGCAATTTTAATGGCTCCGTCTGCCAAGGCAATAAACGGCTAATCGACGGTTCCGCCGTAGCAGGGTCGATCACCGCTTGGTCGAGCAACGCTTGGACGGGCAACCGAAACCACCGCTCCGAGGGATTCTCTGCAAAAGGCGACACCCAATAAAGCGGATGCAGCGCCCCGCGATCGCGATGCAGCAACACCGCCGATAGCCCCGTTGTACCCAGATCAAGCCCCAGATACCATCCTGTTGCCGCACCCTCCCCCAAACCAGCAAATACGGGCGGGAGTGATGCCGGACTGGGGAGAGCCTCAGAGGAAATTAGGGATGTTGATCGGGCGTTGTTTTTTTTTGCGAATCAGGCAGGTTAGGGTCTTCCTCCAAGGAGAAAGCAGCCTCCGGAGTTGCTAGGGGAGACTCCTCCGCAAAAATATCTTCCAATGTGAGACCCTCGGAGGCAGTGGTGCCGGGTTCCTGTACGGGCGTCACCTCCAGTTCCGATCGGGCACATCTTCAAACAAACTATCTAAGCCCTCTAGGGTAAACGCAGCCGCATCTTCATTAGAGGATGGATTGGGGTAGGATGATTCCTCCAATAGGAGCGCATTCAGCTCGTCTGCTTCTAGGGGAGTAGACTCGGTTGAAGTTTCGAGGGCTGTACTCCATTGATCGAGGGTGATTTCAGCAAAGTCTGGCTCTTGGCTAGCAGAGACATCGGCAATCGTCCCAGCCCGATCGACGGTCAACCCCGGCTCCTCGGTCTCTAGGGTAAACTCCAAGTCGTTTACAGAAGAGGCAGCGATTGAGTCTGGGGCGGGTTCTACCAAGTTGAAATCATCCAGGGTGAGTTCCGTTGGCGCAGCAGGGGTGGAGTCGTCTAGGGGCAGGGCAAGTTCGTCCGCTGAAAAAGCAAACACCGCATCGGGGGGTGCATCTGACGGAGCGGGTGACAGGGGAGCTTGATCAAACAGATCGGGGACTGATTCCGCTGCAATCGATGGGTCGATCGAGTCACTCACCGATGGGCGCTCAAACAGGCTCTCTAAGGTTTCATCATCGCTATCGTCCATCCCCAATGTCTCTGACCAAGTGTGCGCCGCCACCGCAAAATCGTCTAGACTAAGCGGCTCTGCGGCAAGCGACGGCGATGGCAGTAGGTCATCGGGCAGTGGCTCAGATACAAAATCAGGCGTAGACTCGCCCAGAGGCGGCAAGTCCTGATTGTCCGGAGGTGCCGCCAACTCAAACCCTGTATCGAGGGGAGCAAATCCGGTATCGACGGCTAGGGACGCTGTATCTGCTTCAATGGGCGATGCAAAGTCAAACAGGGTGGCTGGGAATGGGTCGTCCGTCTCTTGGGAGGTGGGGGAATAGAGCGGAAACTCCTCAAACAAGGCTTCTGCATCATGCAAGACTGGCTCGTCGGGTTGAACCGGGTCTGTAATGGGAGAATGGATTGCCTCTAGGGGAATGGTTTGGTCAGGATCGTCCCCATCCTCGCCCACCGTAGGCTGCTCTGGGGTTGGAGGGGTGTCTGCCACCCAGGAGATGCCAACAGGCTCAACGGGTTCGGCTGGCTGGGCTGGCTGATCTTCTAGTGGGGATGGAGCGTCTGCGTCCTCCTGCCATGCCAACGTCCATTCCTCATCGGCGATCGCGACAAATCCAACTCCGATGCCATCCCCTCCTGATCCAACCCCTCCAGACTGGATAGGTCAGCGGTCAACTGTTGCAACACGTTGGCAGGGAGACGAATTTCAGTCCGATCGGTGCCTGCTGGATCGGATACCAGCAGGGTTTCATCGGGGGACGCCACAATGTAGTCGTCCTCCGCTGGTGGAGCGTCGATGGGTTCGTGTAATAACTCAGTCAGATTAGCCGAGCTAGATTCGCCTGCACCGATTAGATCGCTCAAGGATGCGATCGTATCTGGTTCCTCTGAGTCAGCGATCGCATCCTCCCACTCAAAAGCGGATTCTAGTTCCTCTGGCTCTGCGTCAGACTCCAGCGCTGCTCCCCATCAAACAAAAATGTCTCCAACGACTGCGCCGCTGTCTCCCAAGAGGCGGCTTCCGTGGGCAACGCCCCCTCAGAGGTATCTAGGGGTGAAACATCTAGGGGGGCAACTAGTTCCATCTCCCCCAGTGGAGACTCGATGGGAGTGACCATGGCGTTAGAGTCTGGGGCGTTGAGGTCTGGGGCGTTAGAGTCTGGGGCGCTGGAGTCTGGAGCGATCGGGTAGCTACCATTCTCTTCTGCCATCAACAACTCAGTCGGAGTGGGTTCTACAAGAGGAGTGCCAGTGGTGACGCCAAATAGGCTTTCGTACAACTCATCCATCTCCTCGTCGGCGGTGGGCACCGCCGGGGCGTCCACCGGAGTTGTGGAGGGTGGGCTGGCAGCCGTCAACTGATCGAGCAGCGCCGCAGAATCAAACACTACCTCCTCCTCCGCCAGCCCTGGAATCGTAGTTAATTCTTCTAAATCGGATAAATCGGACTGGATGGCAGTGATTGGCTCATCCAGTTGAAAAATAGCGTTGTCGTCGTCCGACTGGGCAAGATTCTGGGCAAGATTGGGGACTGGGGTGGCGGGGTCAAACTGAGGTAAGGTCAAATCTTCCTCAACCGGAGGGAAAGCGGTCGGGGGCGATGGCGATCGCTCCAGTTCCAAATCCAATAGATTCAACCCCTCCAAGTCTTCTAAAAAGGCGGCGGGTGCAGCGGGTGGTTGCAAGAAAGACAATGGCTCCCCCTGGCTGACTTGGTTGATCAGTAGCCCCTGGGTGGCGATCCCAGCCGGGGGCGTCTCTATGCCCGGCAGGGGACGGGACGCATCTCGCTCTGTGGCGCTGAGGGACGATTGCAGATAGGTGGAAGCTTCCGCCCCAGTTGTTGAGCCAGACGATTGACCAAGGCGGCAAACATGGCTTCGCCTTGTTGCCCCATGCTGTGCATCTTGTCTAACCCCTGACTGAGGGAGTCTTGGTAGCTTTGCACATTGGTTTGTAGTGATTCAAAAATCACCTGGAGGGTGGAGTCTAGTTTAAGCAATAACTGATCGGATTGGGCTTGGAGCATTTGCAGATGCTCTAGCCGCTGGCGGGGGGTGAGCACCGTGGGGTAAGGGGATACGGCTTCACTGAGCGATCGACTAGATGCCGTTTCAGTTTCCAAATTGGTGAGCATCTGGGCGACTTGACCCGTCAAATTTTCCTGCAAGCGTCCCATTAGGGATTGCAGGAATCGGAGATCACCTGTTGTTGACTGGCTTGCTGCTGGAGTGGGGTGTATTGCTGTCGCTGAGCCTCCAAGAACCGCACCTCCTGGGCAAGGGATTCCTTCTTTTGTTGGAGGGCTTCAATGTCACTGCGCAGAGGTTGCATCACACTCGATCGCAGATAGCCCATTTCCTGCAACACTGCCAGCAGCACTTGTTGGGCAGATTCGCTAGAGGCATAGCCCGATGCGGGGACAACGGGGGCAGGTGGGGTTGCCCATAGGGCAGACGCCTGCGCTGAAGGGTTGGGTAATTGTTGATCGAGGGCAGCTAGATAGTCACGAGTTTGCTCCAACACGCGCCGTTGTTGCTCGGTGTAATCTAAATTGACCCACGGTAACCGGGGGGCGGGTCGATTTAACACGTCGTCAATTTCTCGAATGACTGCTTGAAGTTGGTCTTTTTGAGAGGTCACTGTAAATCCCCTGACAAAAATTGCGATCGATGAAGGGTTTAAATCGTAGCTGGGGCTACTGCATAAATATTAGTGGAGTTTTCCCTAAAGAGTCAGAAAATTTGCCGCAATTAAGGCAAAAACTCTGTGAATCAGAAGGGCTTTTCTGACTAGTTTGTGAAGGGGGCAATATTATTTCGACAAGGACTAGGAAACGGGTTAACGTAGTGTCTAAAAAGTTCTATTTGTCAATGGATGAGCGCAAGGGCAACCTATTGGGGTATAGGGTTTTGGGCATAGGGCTTTGGGGTGTGAACAGAACTATTCGCCTAAATGCGTTACTCCTAGATTGAGCGCAGAGGGGTTTTAAGCATGGAACCAACCGTTGACTGTAAAGCGGCTATCTGCAAATTGCTGCGAGGGGCAGTGGATTGGCAAGACTTCGTGAAAGCAACGGCTATTGAAAAAGACAATACTGTTGTTTTGGGGTTCGATTAGCTCAAATTCGTTGCCCACTTGTGCAGAATCATTCACAATTTCAGTTGTGTAAAGCTTTAACTCACCGCCGCTAAATGCTTTAGGCTCTCGACAAAAATAATAAACATAGCTAATTTCTCGATCGACTAACTGGCTATACTCCGATGGAATCGCATCGGTGTGGGTGGCAAAGTAATCCCCGTCGTTGTGGGCTGTCATCTCCATTTCCAATTCCAGCACTTCAAAGGCGGGATGGTTGAGCTGTGCTAAAACGACCGATAGTACCTCAACCAGTTGTTTTTGTAATCGGACATACTGCTGGGGAAATTGTTTGAGGTTGAGAAATATCGATCGACGGATGGTTGGGTTGACATCTAGGGCGTAGGATTTGCTAATGGAGGATGGATTGAAGCAGGCGTGGTGGTCCTGCGTAAATCTCAGTAAATCCTGATGCTCAGTCGTAGGCAGAAACTGTTCTAACTGCACATAGGTGGGTGGAAATTGGATGGGGGTGGGCGGTTTAAATTCCAACAGCCTGGGTGAGGCGTGAACGATGCGATCGCTCAGCTCCGTCGATGGGACGTTTGGTTTCAGTTGAAACAATCGGGCGGTTAAGCGAGCATTCCAACCCACAAGCTGAAGTCCATTCCAAAAGGTCCGGTGTCCAAAAAAGGGAGTGGGCAAAGTATGGAGTAACTCGGCTTGAGGATGGGTGGTGACGAAATCGATCGTTGCCTGTTGGATAGCGCTCCAATTACTATTTCCAATCACAATCAAGGCGCGATCGGCAAGGAATGGTTTGGCAAGGAGCAATGCTTTGAAGTGTGATCGATAGTCATAGGAGGCATTGCAGTAATACACCCCAATCCGATCGGGACTGTCTAGCTCATGCAGTCCTAGAAAAAACTCCTCCACCGTTTGATCACAAAAAAAAATCCGTTCTTCTAATTGAAACCGAGTTAAATTTTCAATCAATTGAGTTGTAATTAGACTCGAAGAATCGTCGGTGAAAAGGGGATCAACGGTATATGCCATTGACATCGAGTTGTGCAACAACGCCCCAATTAAATTAGCCCCTTGGTGAGACCCTAACTCACAATACACTTCATCCGCTTGCAAGTGGGCAACCGCTGAACTCAAAAGCTGCATAATACAGGGTGTGGTGTAGCCTTGGATTTGCTTTAGGATTGTTCTAAAAGTAGATTCTTGAGGATAGATTGCCGTAGTTCCCCAATGGTGATAGTGGGTAGATAAGTGCTCAATAAAGGACTGATAATTCATCGCTTGCTACTCTCCTACTTGGGCTGAAATCCACTGAAAATAGGGATGGGAACCCATCAAAATCGGTAAGGCAATAATCTCAGGCACATCATAGGAATGGATGGCTTGAATCCGAGCTTCTAATCCTTCAAATTGGTTGAGATCGGTTTTGATCAACAATTGCCATTCTTGGTCGTGATGCACCTCACCTTGCCAAGAATAGACCGACTGAATCGGTAGCAAACTGACGCAAGCTGCCAACATTTCGTCAACGAGGGTATGAGCGATCGCCTCGGCTTCGGTTTGAGAAGACGCTGTGACTAAAACAATCCCATAGAGTGGGGTTCCGGGGGATTTTTCAAACTGGTTCATTCGATCGCACTTCCTTGGTAAGGTCAAAGTTGAATCGCCTGGCGTTGTAAGTCCAATAATTCTTTGATTCCTCGTTCTGCCAAATCCAACATGTGATTCATCTGCAAACGGCTAAAACTATCGGACTCCGCCGTTCCCTGAATCTCAATTAAGTCCAGCTCCTCATTCATCACTAGATTAAGATCCACAGCCGCCGCCACATCCTCTTGATAATTCAGATCTAAAAATGCGTCGCCTTCAATCAATCCGATGGAAATGGCAGCGATTTGATGGCGAATCGGCGATCGCTCCAGTTCACCCCGCTTGATTAAGTGATAGATGGCATCACTCAACGCAACAAACCCACCCGTAATGGCCGTTGTGCGGGTGCCCGCATCGGCTTGCAGCACATCCGCATCCACCGTTAGGGTTCGTTCTCCCAACGCCGCCATGTCTAACGCTGCCCGCAAACTGCGTCCAATCAATCGTTGAATCTCCTGAGTCCGTCCAGAAAGCTTGAGAAACTCCCGGTCTTGGCGTTGATGGGTTGCCGTCGGCAGCATACGATATTCGGCGGTCAACCAACCCTGCCCACTGCCTTCTAAAAACTTAGGAACACCCGGTTGCACACTGACGGTACATAACACTTTGGTTTCACCACAATGCGCTAGCACGGACCCTGCTGCAAACTGTGTGAACTCTCGCTCAAACCGAACTGGACGCAATTGGTCGGGTCGTCGCTGATCCGATCGTATCCAAGTCATGATGATTGCCTCAAAAATTCTCAATCAGAATACCGTCTGTATTACATAGACGGTAGCGGATGCAACCCTCAACGGCATAGTAAGCAGACTGCACCCAGCCAAATCGTTGCCGTAGAGCACTACCGTAGAACGTTGCTGTAGAGCATTATTGACTATTGACAGGGTTATATATCTGGTGTTTGATGGAGAGCAAAATTTGTTTTCTACGCTATATTTTGATTCTGATTGTTTAGATGAATTGATGCTTAAATACGAGTGCACTAAAGTGTTATCACATGGCGATCGTCGCTCTCAGTCTTGTTCGGTCTCAGTCTTGTTCGGACCCAGTCTTGTTCGCTCTCAGTTGTGTTCTCAGTGAAGGTTTATTATGGTTTCTCAATTAGAAGCCCCCTTGTTTAACTCCCATCAACCGCTCCCCTACAGCATAGAGGGGATCGTCCAAGTATTTACCTGTGCCCACCGCAGTTTTTTCACCAACGTCATTGCCCAAGCACTCCGGATTGCCGGACAGGGAACCCCCGTTCTGGTGGTGCAATTTCTCAAAGGTGGCATTGGTCAGGGACCTCATCAGCCCGTGCAATTGGGACAGCACCTCGATTGGCTGCGGTGTGACATGCCTGAGTGCATTGCCTCTGCTGACGTTGAAGAGGCAACAATGGCAGCGCTGCATCAACTCTGGCACTACACAAAATCGGTGGTAACTCAGGGCAAGTATGCGCTGGTCGTATTGGATGAACTCAGTCTGGCGATCGAATTTAACCTGATCCCCGAAGCCGAGGTGTTGGAGTTGTTAGAGCATCGCCCCCGATCGGTGGATGTGATTCTTACCGGACCCGCCATGCCCCGATCGATCCTCGATCGGGCGGATCAAATTACGGAGCTACGCTATCACCCCCGCTCCTAGCGCCCGACTCCCAGGCGCCCGACTCCCAGCGCCCGACTTCCAGCGATCGAGTGCACAAACCGTTCTAGACTAATCCACTTGTAGGTTCAAGAAAATCATGATTAAAATGACACCTGGATCGCTCAAATGGCAACAGAGGGGATGATCGAGCCCTTTTGAGTCGCACCTTGTCCGCCGCGTTGATAACATTCCCGTGATTTCCTACGGTTTGAGTAGCTATGGCTATGACCTGCGCCTGTCCCCTGCTGAGTTTCGCATCTTCCGCCACATCCCCGGAACCGTGGTAGACCCTAAAAACTTTAGCCCCGCCAACTTGGAACCCGCCCAACTCCACAGCGATGCCAATGGTCACTTCTTTATCCTGCCAGCTCACTCCTATGGGTTAGGAGTGGCAATGGAGCGGTTAGCGGTGCCTGAAAACATAACGGTGATTTGCATCGGCAAAAGCACCTACGCCCGCACCGGGTTGATTGCCAATCTCACCCCAGCCGAAGCTGGATGGCGGGGTCATTTGACCTTGGAGTTTTCCAATTCCTCTAGCGCCGATTGCCGCATCTACGCTAACGAGGGCGTGGTGCAATTGTTGTTTTTAGAAGGCATGCCCTGTGCGGTCAGCTATGAAACTCGACGGGGAAAATATCAGGATCAGCCGGAGACGGTGACGCTAGCGAGGGTGTAAGTCGTCTAGATTGACTACTCGAATTGGATTAAATTTCCTTACCCTGAGTATCATTGAACTAAATTTGTGATTAAATCTTTTTTTCCCTTGGTTCGCCCATTCAATCCTGCGGGTAGTAAAGTGCTATGATGCCTCAGCGTTCCTCAGATGTCTCTTCCTCGACTGCTTCTACCTCCTTGCATCCCC
>JAAUSV010000057.1 GCA_012032525.1 Leptolyngbyaceae cyanobacterium SL_7_1 | reverse complement strand
TTGAACGCATGCCCTATTTGCCAACGCCGCTGTAGGGAGTATTGTGCTCTGGGTGATTGTATCGAACTCGTCGGCTGCACTAGCTCAACCAACCCCTGAGTAATTTCGATATAGGTCACCGTGTCGCCTGCTAAAATCCGATCGCCCGTTTGCCAATGGTGAAATGGCAGGGTGGCGTCGGATGGAGTATTGTGGCTCAACACTCGGCGAGTACGGGTATTCAATTCGTGGACTAAACGGCGATCGCACCAGCGATGGCTGGGGTCGATCGACTGCTGCACCACCCGCAACAATTGCCCATCTAGGGTAATCAATCCTTGTGTGCCATTGGCGAGGGCAGCGATCGCCAGTGCATTGGCAGGTAACGCCGCTAGCTCAAAGGCAGCAAAATTCCCCAACTGTTGGTCAAGCAATCGATTGAGATTTTGCTCCGCCGATCGCACCACCAGTCGAACCGTCGGGTTGAGCAGGCGAATGGCAAATGCCGCTTCAATGTTGATGCGTTCGTTGTTTGTCACCAACAACACCGATCGACACTGGTGGATTTGCACCTGCTGTAACACGCTCGGTTGGCGGCAATCTCCAATCACCAAGTTTTCTAAGAGATCCGGCAGATCGGGCACCTCCCAGCTTTGGGGGAGCGTCAGGTCGATCGCACTAATGTTCATGCCAAAGCGTTTTAGGGCAACCACGCAATACTGCCCCAAACTGCCTAATCCGCACACCAGGCAATGGGAATCGCTGGTAGAATCATGGGTCTCAGCGGGGTCAGTTTGATTTAGCTCAATGAAATGCTGAGACATTTTAGACACCGCCTGCTGGAGGTGAATCGTAATTAGGACTGGGCGGGCACGATGCCCACCCCAACAAGAGATCCGCTAGTTTAACTGCTCCCGTCCTACCTCTAACACCGCTCCGCTACCCCCAAACTTTGTGCCTGTTTCACCCCGCTTCAAGCGGTTTGCTGCCGCTCGTAGTGTGATATTTGGCAGTGGCACATCGCCCACCTCCAACACAATATTGGCATTGGTGGGAGAGAGGTAGAACTGGGTAAACGCTTGGACTTCCGGACGTTCTGCCGCCGATCGCTTGACGTAGATGAATATCGGACGTGCCAAGGGTTGATAACGGGAATCTGCAATGGTCTGCGGACTGGGTTGCACACAACCCGCCCCACTATCCACTGCCAGCAACTTCAGTTTGTCCTGGTTTGCCAGATAATAGGCATAGCCAAAGTAGCCCAAGCCGTTGGGGTTGCCCGCCACTCCTTCCACCAGTGCCACATCCGACTCGCTGGGGGCATAGTCACTGCGACTGCTACCCTCTTCACCCACCACTGCTAGGGTGAAGTAGTCATAGGTTCCCGACTCCGTATCCGGACCATACAAACTCAAGGGTTGGTCGGGGAAGCTCGATCGCACTTGATTCCAGTTGGTTACTTGTCCTTCCGCCGCTGGTTCCCACAGGGTGCGGAGTTCCGAAAGCTTTAAGCAGGCGGCAAAGTCGTTTTCGTTATTCACCACCACTGCCAGTCCATCAAAGGCGATCGGCAATTCAATGTACTCCACGCCATTTTGCTCACACAGTGCCATCTCTTCGGCATTGATCGGACGAGACGCCCCTGTGATATCGGTTTCATCCGCACAAAAAGTTTGGAACCCCCCGCCTGTCCCCGATACTTCTAACTCAAACTCCACATCAGGATTGGATTCCTTAAACGCCTCTGACATGGCTTTGGTGATCGGATGGACGGTGCTAGAACCGTCGATCACGATCGTTCCCGACACCGCTTCCCCCGCATTCACCGCCTCTGCCTGAGTCACTGCCTCTGGAAAGGAAACAGCGGTATCCGGGTTGGGGGTGCTGCAAGCCGCTAGACCTAAGACAACCACGGGTACTGCCAACCACCGACTTAACTGCCAAGATTGAAAACTCATCATGCCTCCCATAAAACCCACTGATAAAAAAAATGCTTGAGCGATCGTGTGAGGTGGGATTTTTCCTCGAACTTGGCGGGCATCTTGCCCACCCCACAAGCATCACTAACCGCTAATCGCTAAATCACCGCCTCAACTGGCTCATCCACCGTCGATCGCTGCTTCTCTTCCTGCCGCTGCCGCCGCTCCTCATCCGCCGCCGTATCAGGAACGAACCTAGCAAGCAGACGTGCAATCAGCGGTAAAAACCCGATCACAAGCACCACACCCAAAATATTGAAGAGCATCTGGGCATTGGCAACTTGCCGTCCAACGCCTGCTCCACCCGACAGCGCTTGCGCCAAACGAACTAATTGCGGAGCAAAAATAATCCCCAAAATCGCACTGGTTAAGTTGAAGCCAAAGTGGAAAAGTCCAGTTCGCAAAGCCGCACTGCCGCGCCCGACCGTGGCTAGCAGAGTGTCCGCGCAAGTTCCCACCTCTGCACCCAGCATGATGGCAATCCCAGCGGGTAGGGCAATCAATCCAGAGCTGGCTAGGGTGATGACGATCGCCACCGTTGCCGACGACGACTGAATGATAATCGTAAACAATGCACCTACCAGCGCACCCAAAATGGGGTTACTTCCCAAGCGCTCCATCCAGTTGATAAAGGGTTCGTAGTCCCTGAATGGCTTCATGGCTTCGTCGATCGCCTCTAACCCATAGAACATCAACCCAAATCCCAACAAAATAATTCCAAGGGTTTTCTGGCGGTTGTTGCGTCCCAAGAACAACAACAACAAGCCCGCAAACATCAAAATTGGCACATACAGCTCAATGTTGAGGGAGATAATCTGTGCTCCCACTGCCGTCCCAATGTTGGAACCCAGCACCACACCCAGCGATTGCACAAACGTCAACACACCCGCGCTCACCATCGCAATCACCATGATGATGGTGACGGAGGACGATTCCAACACCGTGGTGGCGACGGCTCCGGTTAACACGGCGGCAAAGCGATTGGTTGTACACTTGCCGAGGAAATTTTTCATTCGCTCCGTTCCCAAGTCCTCCAACCCTTCAGAAAGCCGGGTGACACCAAAGATGAACAACACCAACCCTGCTAATGCGCCCATCGCCATGGCAAAAAAGTTGAGTAATTCCTCCTCCGCTTCTTCAGGTTCAGCCGCAGGAGCCGCAGGAGCCGCCGCAACCTGATAGGCAGGAGCCGCTGCGATTGCAGTCGTACTGGCGGTGGTTGAGGCAACGGCTTGAGTAATTCCCGAACTGGGCACAAAGGAGCCAACAACAGGAACATTGCTCCAAAGTGAGGGGTAAAAAATAACGGTTAGAACGAAGAAAGTAATACTGAGAAAGTTGAATGCTTTCCTGTTAAGTTGCTTCAAGAAAAACACGTTTACTCCTTTACAACTGTATTGGGGTTTAAACAGTTAAATAACTCTGTGGACATTGAGAAATCCACAAAATTATCCAGAATACGCAGGGCGTTGCAAATTGCGTTAGCCCTTGTGGTGCTGTAGTTTAGAAATTTAGGTAGTATAGAAGTCCACCAATCAATGCCATGGTGAAAGACAAATACTTCTTTACTAAGAGAGTATCCTTATTTTTTCAATCAAGATTTTTCTTAATACTTTCTCGATAAGAGTTAAGAGTGAACTAATTTTGGGTTAATAGAGTGGTGCAAGTTGTTGATAAAACTAAGATCCCCGGCTTTTTAAAAAAGCCGGGGATCTGGGGCGGCAGAGTTTCATCACTCAAATAAGACCGCTATGTACCTTAGAACTACACTGTTGCCTGCAATCGATCGAGCAATCCCTCCACATACTTCAACGCATTGCCGATCGTCGCCGGGTCTTCAATATCAACATCAACGTAGTGCCGCAGGGCAGCTACCTGTTCCATGCTGCTGCCTGCTGCCAACAAGTCTAAGTAGCCGGGAATGAAGTCCTTGCCCACGGCTTGGTACTTCTGGTAACAGGCGAGGCTGACGATATTGGAGGCGGTGTATTGGTAGCAGTAGAAGGGCTTGAAATAAATATGTCCAATCCGTGCCCAGTCGTATTGATGTTCTGGCAACAACTCTACTGCATCGCCGCAGAGTTCTCGATACAGCGTCATCCACTGCTGATTGACGAAGCTGTGATCAAAACTGTTTTGGGTGGCGCGATCGTGAATGGCTAGTTCCAACCGACTGATCGTACTTTGACGGAATAGCAAATTTAACTGGTCCTCTAACTGCCGAGTAATCAGCGTTTTGGTTAATTCCTTATCCGCCTCAGCTTGTTGGAGCAAATAATCGAGCAGCAACAGTTCATTAAACGTTGAAGCAATTTCTGCCAACACCATCGGCGGATTGCTATTGAAATAGGATTGGCGATCGTCGATCCAGGCAAAGTGCAACCCATGCCCCATCTCATGCGCCAGGGTAAACAGAGAGTTGTAATCGTCGGTGTAGGACATCAGCAAATAGCTGTGTTTGCCGTAGGTGTAGGCACAAAACGCTCCACCCCGTTTGCCCGGACGCACCTTGGCATCCACCCAGTTTCTAACGAAAAATTCCTCTGCCCGTCGAGCGTAGTTAACGTCAAATTGTTCTAGTGCTGCCAGCAATGTTTCCACCCCAGCTTTGTAGGGCAAGGGTGGCAAAGATGCCTCACCCGTCGTCCACGGGGCGTAGATATCACAGATGCGAATCGGTTGCCCTAGCGCCTTTGCCTTGAGGGTGTAGTAGCGCTGGAACAGATCGAAGCGATCGCGGGTTCCGTCCATAATGGCGCGAAACACGGGTTCTGACACTTCATCCGTCAGCAATTGCTTGTGCAACGTGGAGGAGTAGCCACGCATCTGATTCTCTAGTCGATGATCTTGACATACAGTATTCAGAATGTAGGCGTAGAGCGAATTGTGCTGTTGCATTACCTGTCGCACCGAGCGATAGGCATTTAAGCGCGTTTCCCCGTTGACATGGAACAGCAACGCTCCCAGTTCTGCCTCTGTGCTTGCCGTAGTGCCGTCTGGGGTGGTGACTGGCTCATATTCCTGCTCCCCTAGATGCACCGATCGCAGTTGAATAAACGCCTGCCGTCCCGTGAGGCTGTCTTGATTGCGCGTCTGCTCCACCGCTTCGGGAAGTGTGTGGGGACGGTGCTGAGCGATGCGATCGAGGTAGTGGGCATAGGGTTGCAACACGAGAGCCGCTTGCAGGGTGGCAAATTGTGCTGCTTCGATCGCCTGTAATTCCAAATCGAAAAACAAAAGCTGGTTCTCCACCTCGGTCAACGCCTCCATCACCTTGTCGAGGAATTGTTTGGCTTCGGTGTTGCGGGTGTCTGCCGAGAAGATTAATGAGGGAAAGGTGTAGAGATAGCCCGATTGTTGGGCGATCGCTTCTAATTGGTGCATCGCGTTGGCGATCGCCTCAGCGGTCAGATTGGCAACGTGTCCCCGATGTTGCTGGCGAAATTGCTCTGCCCGTTGGCGCAATTCCTCTAAATCGGTGGTGAGCCTGGGGTCGTCAAACCCGGCATACAAATCGGATAAATCCCATTCCTGAGGGCGATCGAGCCATTGTTCTGAAGGGGCTACTATTTCATTGGATGCCGTTTGACCTGATAAATCCACCACAATCGTGCTCCTTGAGTGCTGATATCCCTATTTTAGAAAAGGCAATTTTGTCGTGCCCAAATTGAGTTGTGACGATCGCCACCCATCCACCGTTTCTGCAACACCTTTCTGCAACGATTTACAAATTCCCCCCGATGGGAGATGATAACTATTCATATCTCGTTACAATAGTTCGATAAAAGCAGCGATTGAGGATTTTCTATGCCATACACGACTGAAGACGGCGGACGCTTAAATAACTTTGCCCACGAACCCAAAATGTACAAAGCCGAGCCACCGACCAAGAACCAAAAGACAGGGTATCTGGTGATGGGCATCGGGGCGATCGTGCTACTCGGTGGGCTATGTTTCATTGCTGTCTCAGTCTCTTAGGTAGAAAACCACCCTTTGCAACATTGCTGGATGGATTAGCGGCTCGTTGAACGAGAGCAACTACGCCTTATTACAGCAGCTTCCGAAACCAGGCTATTCACTGTGAATAGCCTGGTTTTGACATTCTCATTGATTACTAAACCTTCTATTTCCCTCGTCCTCGCCCTTGGGCTACCCTGTACACACAAATCAACTTTTTCTACATTACTGCTGCGATTACCCTCAACCCAGATGACCTTTTTGGAAGGGGTCTGGGGGACGCAACCGTCCTCCAGCGGGGGTTGTTAGGGGAAGTCACCCCTAACGGGGGTTTGGGGGTTCCCCCCAAGGTTCGGAAGCATCAATCAATTACTCAACCAACTATCCGTCACAATCAGAGAGTTGTATATACACCGTAGTCCTCTCCCCAAGGGCTACGGTGAGGGCAAGATCATTCGTGTGGTCTATTAAATCTAAGGGTCGCCTCAACGCGATCGAGGTTGACGGTTATCCTGACACTGCGGTAGAAGCGATGAAGAGGATGATAGAGGCGTCATTGCCCGATCAAATCATTATTTCTATTCAAGCTAATTAGGTTTGCTCCCTATTGTGTCGTCGTGAGTGATATTCCTTCCCGTAAAATTTTAGGACTGAATCAACAAACCTATCAGCGGCTAAAACTGGCGTTGGGGTTGCATTTGAGGCGTCAAGTATTCATCGCTGTTTGCGACGATCTCACCCTGCGCGATCGCATGGCAAATCAGTTAGTCACGGAGCTAGCCTTTCCCCCGATGGCAGCCGAAGCATCAGGATTAAGTAGCGGCTTCAAGCACTATCCGCGCTTTGTCAGTCTACAACTCAATCTCAGCGACCCCAATCCGATCGCCCAAATCGCCCAGTGGGTGACGCAGTTTCCGCCGCCCCGCAGTGGCAAGCGTCGTGCTACCCTGCCCACCGTCCAATTTTTGGGCATCGAAAATCTCACCCGTCAACCTGTGGCAGTGCAGCGCTTGTTTTTTGCCCACCTCCAGAGCATTGAGCGTAATTTGGTCGCTTTAGAGTCGGGCTTGTTGCTCTGGGTGCCGCAACCGTGGTTCCATGCCCTGCCCCAATCTGCTCCAGAGTTTTGGCAGTGCCGCACGGGGG
Organism: Leptolyngbyaceae cyanobacterium SL_7_1; assembly: GCA_012032525.1. Lineage (GTDB taxonomy): Bacteria > Cyanobacteriota > Cyanobacteriia > Elainellales > Elainellaceae > JAAUSV01. The sequence goes on along the minus strand of JAAUSV010000057.1, from coordinate 11,197 downwards.
TGTTTGAATTTATTGGCGATCCAACTCCGGTGGCGATCGCCCCACCCTCCGCCCCATCCGCTCCTGCCGCGTCTCCGCCACCCGCTCCAGCCACCTCAAATGGCACTCAACCTGCCCCAGCGCAACCCGGACGCACAAACGATGTAGCCGTTGGAGTCCCTGTTCTAAACCCGACTCCCCCCGTCCCCCTGCGTCCTGCCCCTGCTCCGACCCCCAGCCCTAGCCCTCAGCAGTCTCCAACCCTCCCCGTCGCCCCGATCGCCAAGGATAGCTCTAACCCCGATCGCGTCCCTGCTCCCACGGTGATCACTGCCACCATTCCGCTATCAGAGAAACCGCGATCGCCCGCGATCGTCCCCACCCCCGCTGACTCACCAAACTCCCAGGCACCCCCCCCGCCGACCCCCAAAGCCGAGCCTGCAATTTTGCTATCCGTTCCCGCCGCCACCGAGTCGCAAAATCCAGAGCTAGCCGAACCCTTTACCCTGGTTCATCGGATTGAGGCATTGCACAAGCAGCAAGCGGCTCCGATGGAATTGGCAGAGGCATATCGCGCCTTGGGCAACTATTACCGCGATCGGATCGAACGGGGAGAAGTCACCCCCCAACACCTCACCGTTGCCATCCACGCCTACGAACAAGTGTTGGTGTGGTTGCCCGACGCTGCTCCCCTGTGGACAGAGGTACTAAATGATCTGGGCAACTTCTACTGGATGTTTTCGCGCACCACCACGGCAGAAAACGCCCAAACCAATCTGCAACAGCTGTCCAAGCTTATAAATTGGCATTGACCAAGCTGGATGTGCAAACCCAACCCCCACGCCTACCCAATGGTGCAAAACAACCTGGGGTCTGCCTACGCTGACCTTGCCCGCTACCAAGACCCGATCGAAAATCTTCAAGAATCCATCCGCGCCTACCAGCAAACCCTGCGCTTCCGCAACCCAGAGATCGACCCGTTGCGCTATGCCTCCACCCAAAACAATTTGGGCACCGCCTACTGGAATTTGGCACAACACCAGCAGCCAGAGGTGTATCTCAAACAGGCGATCGCGCTTACTCTGAAGCGTTGCAATATTACAACCCAGAGCAAGAACCACTGAATTACGCCATGATCCACAACAACCTAGGCACGGCGTACTGGAATTTGGCTCAGCAGGAGACTCCTCAAGAATGGTTGCAACTGGCGATCGACGCCTACCAGATTGCCCTGCGCTATCGCACCCTGCAAGCCGCACCTCCTGCCTTTGCCGCCACCCAAAATAATCTCGGCACCGCCTACTGGCACTTGGCATCCCACACCAGCGAGAACCCAGAGCAGCGCCGCAATTACCTACAAAAGGCGATCTACGCCTACGAAACCACATTGATGGCAGTTCAACAAATCGCCCAAACCCAACCCTTGCCCTTGGCGTTTGATCCGATCGCCACCCACAACAACTTGGGGCTAGCCCACTACCAATTTGCCACCGATGCCCAAATTCCCCTGGAGCCAGAGGATCGATCGCTGCATCTCAAAGCTGCCCTCGATCAACACCTGACGGCGTTGCAGGGTTGGCAAGAGCGCCCGGAATTGTACCAAACTGTGTTCAATAATGTGTTGCAAACCATCCGGACGTTGTATGAACACGAGGGACTGGCAGGGCAGAATTTTGCCTTCTCCAAGGTTCCCAGCCATTTGCTGCCCGAAATCATGACCCGGTTGTAGGAGCCGCCCCAAACCCAGACCCCCGACTTTTTTTAGGAAAAGCCGGGGGTCTTTGCGCAGCCAAGGATTCAATTGCTTAGTCCAGACTGCGACACAAGAGAAGCGATTCAGGAACTCCAGACAAGATTAAGTATGGGATGTTTTGCCGATCGACTTGGTGATGTAGTTCCGGGAAACCTGTGATTTTCGTTGAGCCAGCGAGTGATGCCAACTGTTTGCTGAAGTGACACCGATCACACCTCCCCAAGCGTCCCCATACCGATTAACCTTGGGAGTAGACCGCTAACCGCACCCTGTTTCGTGGAGGACTGCTTATGTTTTCGATCGCCGTACAGCAAGACCTATACAAAACCTATATCCTCTCCGATCAACTTGCCCAAAGCCGACTAGAGGTGGTTCCCGAACGGGGTGCATTGCCACTCGTTGGTCAGTCCAAGGGCACGACATGCTTTACCTAGATACCGAGCGCTTCACCAATCCCTCCCTCTCGGTGCGGGGCGGGATTCCGATTCTCTTCCCCATCTGCGGTAACTTGCCCGACAACACCTACACCTACAACGGCAAGCCCTACACCCTCAAGCAACACGGCTTTGCCCGCGATATGGCTTGGGAAGTGAGCGATCGCTATACCCAAGACTGGGTTGGTTTAACGTTGACCCTCACTAGTGACGACAAAACCCGCGTAGTTTACCCCTTTGATTTTCAACTAATTTTTACCTATCGCTTACAGGGAAACTCCCTCGATATTCACCAGCAAATCCTAAACCGATCGAATGAACCGATGCCCTTTGCGATCGGGCTACACCCCTATTTCACCGTCACCGACAAAAATCAACTGCGCTTCGACATTCCCGCCACCGAGTTCCAAAACCTCGACCAGAGTATGCGGTTTTTTGCAGGCACCTTTGATTTCAATCGCGATGAAATTGACGTGATCTTCCAGGAACCTGCCAGCAATCTCTCCAGCGTCACCGATGAGGAACGCCAACTCAAACTCCAACTCGCCTATGAATCGCCCTACTGCAAAGTTGTCTTTTGGACGGTTAAGGGCAAAGATTTCTATTGCCTAGAACCGTGGAGTGCTCCCCGCAATGCCATGAACACAGGCGATCGGCTGACCCTCCTGGCTCCCGGAGCCTCCCTGGAAACGTTGGTACGGTTTACAGTGACTACGCTCTAACAATCCGCGATCGCCCATTTGCGTTTTGATAGTAACTATAGCGCTTCGCGCTTGAATAAATCACGCTTATTTTGTGAGAGCCGCGCTCAGCGCGGCTCTCACAAAATAAGCTGTAGTTCACGCAATTGAGAATGGCTAGTAAGAGTCTTGAGACATTAGCAGATCCCCGGCTTCTTCAAGAAGCCGGGGATCTAGATAGCGCAAGGATTTTAAGGAATTTCTGCATCGATCGGCAGGGTAATCACAAACGTGGTTCTCCCCGCCGCCGTAGACTCGACTGTCAAATCCCCTTGATGACGCTGCACCACAATTTGATAACTAATAGACAGCCCCAGCCCAGTCCCTTTGCCAAAGGGTTTCGTGGTAAAAAACGGATCGAATAACCGATGGCGCACGTCATCGGGAATCGGTGGACCCGTATTGCCAATGCGAATCTGCACCCAATCGCTGTTGAGTGGTTTGGTTTGAATCCAGATATGACCCGGTTCTGGCTCTACACCCGCCTTGGCACATCGTTCATATTGCTCCTCCAATGCATCAATGGCATTGGAGAGAATATTCATAAACACCTGATTCAGTTGCCCTGCGTAGCAGTAGATTAGCGGTAGAGGGGCATGAATCCTTGGTAATTTGAATCGGCGGGTGGCGGTAGGTGGGCTTGAGACGGTTCCCCAAAATCATCAATGTACTGTTGATGCCTTCGTGGAGATTGACCTGCTTCAACTCCGCCTCGTCCAAGCGGGAAAAATTGCGCAGAGACAAAACAATTTCACGAATACGATCGGCTCCCACCTTCATCGATCGCAGCAATTCCGGCAAATCTGTGCGGATAAAATTTAGATCGATCGCCTCTGATTTAGTGAGGATCGGGTCGGGTGCATTGGGATAGTAGGTCTGGTAAAGCTGGAGTAGTTCGAGTAGATGGCGGATGTATTCATCGGCATACACTAAGTTGCCGTAGATAAAGTTCACTGGATTATTAATTTCGTGGGCAATGCCTGCCACCATTTGCCCCAAACTCGACATTTTCTCTGCCTGAATCAGGTGGGCTTGGGCTTGCTGCAAGTCATAGAGCGCAGATTTGAGTTCACTCGTCCGCTCCTCGACCCGGCTTTCTAGTGCTTCGTTGGTCTTCTCCAAGGCAGCAAATGACTCCTGCAATTGTTCTGCCATGCGGTTAAACGTTTGGGCAAGCACGTTAAATTCTCGTACCCGTTCTGCCGCCACCTGCTGATTGAAATTTCCGGCGCGATCGCCTTACTCGCCCGAATCAGCTTCAAAATTGGCTGCGTGATCCAATGGGACGTGTACAATCCAATGCCAGTCGCCACCGCCAACGTCGCCAAACACAACAGCAGGGTGGTGCGGGTGTTGGTGTTGATCTGTCCCATAAAATCGGCTTCGGGAATGATGGTGACAACCAGCCAATCCAGCCCAAACTCGTCCCGCCACGGCATCACCTGGACAAAGTGCGGCTCCCCTTTAAACTCAAACTCCATTCGTTGCGTCCGATCGATCGCAGTAAAGCTCCCAAAGCTCTCCTGCAAATGCTGAGCGATCGCCCGGTTCAAAGGATCTTCACTAAAGAGCACATTCACCCGTTGCGGTTCGCCGTTTTGCACAGCGACGAGGCGATCGGCGGTGGAGCTGCCCAACAGCAAGCCATCACGTTCCATGACAAACACCCGCCCTGTGGGGCTAATCTCAATCTGGCTGAGAAAATCATCAATTGTAGAAAGCAGTAAATCAGCGCTAATCACCCCGATCGCGTCTCCCTCAGCGTTGTAAATTGGGCGGCTCGCAGACACCGAGATGTAATTCTCCACTTCCTCAATAAAGTAGATTTCTGTCCAAATCGGTCGTCTGGCTCTGAGGGTTTCTGCATAGCCATCGTCGGCTAACCCATCGTAATCGTAGGTATCGATGAGTTGGAATTGATTGGTTTGGCGATCGGTTTTGTATACCTGCGATCGCTTTGCCCGATCCAAATTGACGACTACATCGTGCCCCGCCAGCCACCGTCCTGCGCCTGCTCCCTCTCCCGTGTTGAGAATGTAGCCAATGTAGCCAATGGATTGAAATAGAGTCACCTGCTTCTCAAAATACCGTCCGTTGGCTTCGAGGTTGCTAGAGTCAAGCAATCCTAACTCGATGGCATCACTATTGATTTGATTAATCTGCTGAGGCAGCGCTAGGTAGGTATCTAACTGTTGGTTAATTCGCTGGTTAACTTCCTGCTGCAATTCCAGCGATAGCTGACTAATTGCTTGTTGCCCGTTTCTAAAGGAGAAATAGCCAACCAACCCGACCGCCACAAAAATTTGCATCACAAACGGGACGATCAACACCAGCCGCAGCGAGAGTGGCTTTCCCCGTTTCTTGAGCAATGTCATTAGGTAAAACTGAAGCCGATTAATCTGGGATTGAGGCTGTCCCACGCTCAGGCTCCTTGGCAGTTAGGATGATAAGTCCGGAGATGACAATGGCGATCGCAAACAGAGCACCCTACCTATCTGAGAAGGGGAGCTTTTGGCTCCCCTTAAAGTTTTCTGGCAGCTTCATGACGCATCATGGCAAAATTTAGATAACTTTTCTTAAAATTCGTTTCTTAGCTCCATGACGGCAACCCTTCCGACCCTATCGAGTCAATACGATCCTCGTACAACCGAACCAAAGTGGCAACAGTATTGGGAAGAGAATAATATCTTTAAGGCAGATCCCGACGCTACAGGGGAGCCATACTGCATTGTCATTCCCCCCCCCAATGTCACTGGTAGCCTGCACATGGGGCACGCTTTTGAGCACAGCTTGATTGATGTGTTCGTCCGCTACCACCGGATGCGCGGACGCAACACCCTGTGGTTGCCGGGCACGGATCATGCCAGCATTGCCGTGCAAACCCTATTAGAAAAAGAATTGCGTAAACAAGGCAAAACCCGCGCAGAGGTAGGACGCGAAGCGTTTCTCCAACGGGCATGGGAGTGGAAAGCCGAATCGGGCGGTACGATCGTTGGGCAATTGCGGCGACTGGGCGTGTCGGTGGACTGGTCGCGGGAACGGTTCACAATGGATGAGGGCTTGTCGGCAGCGGTGCTGGTCGCGTTCCAGCGGCTCTATCAGGAAGGACTGATCTACCGGGGCAGGTATCTGGTGAACTGGTGCCCTGCCAGCCAATCCGCCGTGTCCGATCTGGAAGTGGAAAACCAGGAGGTCAACGGACACCTGTGGCATTTCCGCTATCCCCTCAGCGATGGCTCCGGGTTTGTGGAAGTGGCGACCACCCGTCCAGAGACGATGCTGGGTGATACCGCAGTGGCGGTGAATCCGACAGACGATCGCTACCAACACCTGATCGGCAAAACCCTCACCCTGCCGATCATGCATCGAGAGATCCCGATCATTGCCGATGAATACGTCGATGCCAGTTTTGGCACGGGCTGTGTCAAGGTGACTCCTGCCCACGATCCCAACGACTTCGAGATGGGGCAGCGCCACAACCTGCCCTTCATCACCATCATGAACAAAGATGGCACGTTGAACGAGCAAGCTGGAGAGTTCCAGGGACAGGATCGATTTGTCGCCCGTAAAAACGTGGTGCAGCGGCTAGAGCAGGATGGCTTCCTAGTTCGGGTGGAAGACTACAAGCACACCGTCCCCTACAGCGATCGCGGCAAAGTCCCAATCGAACCCCTACTTTCAACCCAGTGGTTCGTTAAAATTCGCCCGCTTGCCGATCGCGCTTTGGAGTTTCTAGATAATCAAACTGATCCGGTGTTTGTGCCCGATCGCTGGGCAAAGGTCTACCGCGATTGGCTGGTGAGCCTTAAGGATTGGTGCATCTCCCGGCAACTGTGGTGGGGGCATCAAATTCCCGCTTGGTACGCAGTCAGTGAAACGGGTGGCGTGATCACTGATGACACGCCGTTTGTGGTAGCGACCAGTGAGGCGGAGGCACGGACACAGGCGATCACTCAATTCGGCGAACACGTCCAACTTGAACAGGACCCCGATGTGCTCGATACCTGGTTCTCCTCAGGCTTGTGGCCCTTTTCCACCTTGGGGTGGCCCGACCAAACCCGCGATCTAGAGACCTATTACCCCACCACCACGCTGGTAACTGGGTTGATATCATCTTCTTCTGGGTCGCCCGGATGACGATGATGGGGGCGCACTTCACTGGGCAAATGCCGTTTAAGCATGTTTACATCCACGGCTTGGTGCGGGATGAAAACAATAAAAAATGTCGAAGTCTGCCAACAATGGCATTGACCCGCTGATCTTGATCGACAAATACGGCACCGATGCCCTGCGCTACACCCTGATTCGGGAAGTAGCCGGAGCCGGACAGGATATTCGCCTTGCCTACAACCGCAAGACCGACGAGTCGGAATCGGTAGAAGCGTCGCGCAACTTCACCAACAAGCTGTGGAATGCCTCTCGCTTTGTCCTAATGAATCTGGATGGGCAAACCCCCGATCAATTGGGACACCCTGATCCAGATAGTTTGGAACTAGCCGATCGATGGATTCTCTCCCGCTACTACCAAGTGGTGCAGCGTACGGGTGATTACATCGACAACTTCGGCTTGGGAGAAGCGGCGAAGGAACTGTATGAATTCATTTGGGGAGATTTTTGCGATTGGTACATCGAGTTGGTGAAATCTCGGTTGCAGTCCGATTCCCCTACTCGGCGCGTTGCTCAGCAAACCCTGGCACAGGTGCTAGAGGGAATTTTGCGATTGCTGCATCCCTTTATGCCCCACATCACCGAGGAGGTCTGGCACACCGTCACCCAAGCGGGAGCCGATCGCTCCCTTGCCAAACAAACCTACCCCAAGGTGGATAAACGTTTCCTCAATCCTGAGTTAGAACAGCAGTTCGATCTACTATTCAACACCATTCGGATGATTCGTAATCTACGGGCTGAAGCGGACATTAAACCAGGGGTGAAGATTCCCGTCTCCCTGCAAACCGAGAGCGATCGCGAACGTCACATCCTCACCATTGGGCAGTCCTACATTCAAGATTTAGCAAAGGTTGAGCGTCTCACCGTCGCTGCCCCACCAGCCTCGCCCCGCCCCACGCCTGCACCAAGTTCCCTTGGTCAACGGTTGACCTCGCGGCGATTAGCCCCGATCCTAATTTTGCTCTTGGGGGGTCTCCTAGGCAGTAGGGTGTTGATCAGCCTTTACCGAAGCTTACATCAACTGCCCCTCCTGCCGACTTTGTTTGAATTGACCGGATTGGCTTACACTGCTTGGTTCATTTATCGCTATCTCTGGCGATCGAGCGATCGTCAAGCATTAGCTTCAACCCTTAAAACCTGGCGAAGTGATATTCTAGGAACAACATCGTCCGATTCTCCTCTGCTGGATGTTTCTACCTCAGATCCAAGTTCTACGCAGGTGCAATCTAATCCTCAAACGGTGATGGGTGTAATTGGTACGGTTCAAGTCATGATTCCGTTGGCAGGTTTGGTGGATGTGGAAGCATTGAAGGCAAAGCTACAACGGGAACTGACCAAAGTGGAAGCTGAGTTGAATTCCTTGGGTGGTCGCCTAAGCAATCCCAACTTTGTCAACAAAGCACCGACCGATGTTGTCGCAACCGCCAAAGCCTCCTTGCTGGAAGCGGAGAAACAAGCTGAGATGCTTCGGGCAAAGCTACAGCAACTCTAACTGATTGCAGTCATTTTGCTTGAATCGCTGAGAGAACGTCACCAGCAAAACAGTCTGTATTCAGAGAATTGAGCCATACTGCTCTAGATGCGGCTCGAAAGATACGGGTATACTTTCCTCAAGAATTGGTTTTGTTTAGGCAATGCTTCATTTGGCTCAGGTACAAAAAACAGATCCTGAGGGTAAGGTAGTTCTCAAACTCCTTGCTCACCAAAAGTCCCAATACAAGTGGGTGCTGCTTGCTGATGAAGAGTGTGTTGCAGCGCCAGAAGTGGAACCTTACTCTGATGGAGTCCTGGTTTTAGTCGAAATTTCTAGCGCACGCCAGATTGGGGAATGGCAAGAGGCGACGCCTTGGATCTTGCAGTTGGTTGAGCAATATTTGGGTAGCAGTTTGACACCGTCTATGTTGCAGGAAGAGACGGAACGGGCAGAACAATGGCGGCAGTCCCTCACACTCCAAAGCCAAGAGTTGGGGCGACGAGCAATTGAAACTGAGGCTCGGCGCGAGAAACTCCTTGAAATGGAAGAAGGGTTGAAGTTGGAACGTAGACAGCTTGAAGAGCGGGAAGCTGCACTACAGACCCAAATACAACAGCTTGAAGAGCGGGAAGCCAATTTCCATATCAACCAATGTCAGCTTGATGACCAACGGGAATATCTAACTAAATTAGAGGAAAATCTTCGGCGAGAAAAGAAACAACTCGACCTTTTGGCGGCTGAATTAAAGGCAAATGTCAATCAATAATGATGACAAGGTGTGCAATTCCTAATGGGTCAACCCCGATAGCTATATGTTCCAACTTTTGTTTGTTGCGATTTTCTGGTTTCTGCAACTCATTCATTCCGTCTTGGTGCCGTTGTGCTTGCTGACGGCTTGGGCTGTCACCATCCTCTTGGGTTGGAGCCTGTGGGCAGCATTGCGAGATGGAGTTGCCAGTGCAAAGCAGATGCATCAAATTCCCTGTGCTGACTGTCGCTATTTCACAAAAGATTACCGACTTAAATGCCCCGTTCAACCCACAATCGCCCTTTCAGAAGCTGCCATCAACTGTAGCGACTATGATCCCCTACCAACCCTAAATCCGTTACCCCATCATTAGTAGTCCATTCCATGAAACCAGTAGCGATCGCCCTAATTCGGGGTTACCGCACCCTGATCTCTCCCCTGTTTCCGCCGACATGTCGGTTTCATCCCACCTGTTCCCAGTATGCGATTGAGGCGATCGAACGATTTGGAGTGTGGCGGGGCAGCGGGTTAGCCGTCCGACGGATTGTGCGCTGTCATCCATTTAATTCGGGTGGGTACGATCCCGTACCTCTACGCGAATCTCCCCCAATTGATTCAGAGTAAACAAAAGACCTGGAACGATCGTTCCAGGTCTTTTGTTTACCTATTCCACTCACCCATTAGAGGCTTGTTCCTAATCTTCATCCTCTTCCGGCTCGTCGTCTTCCACCAAGTCACTGCTAAAGTCATCATCGTCGATGATCGGAGAATAGGTGTCATCCTCCTCCGTTTGACCAAAGCTGTAGCTAGGACGGTTGAAGTTGGCTGGCTCCGGGCGATCGCGCACCGCCTCAACCGGGAACATATCGAATCCTCGCTCCAGATCATAGGTGCGAGCCGTGCGATCGTCTAGAACCACATCCTTCAGATCCACGTCATCGTCGTACATGTTGGCTTCATAACTAAAGTCAACATCAACGGTGCCACTCTCCTCATAGGCATTAAAGCCTGTCCCCGCTGGGATAAGACGACCGATAATTACGTTCTCCTTGAGACCGCGCAACCAGTCAGACTTCCCTTCGATCGCCGCTTCGGTCAACACTCGTGTGGTCTCCTGGAAACTAGCCGCCGAGATAAAGCTATCCGTGTTCAAGGATGCCTTCGTAATTCCCAACAAAATGGGAGTGTACTCAGCGGGCGCCCTCCAGTGATCGACATGGCTTCATTCACCTGTTGAATCTGGCGCAACTCCACCAACTCACCCGGTAGCATGGTGGTATCACCCCCGTCATCCACACGCACCTTCGAGGTCATCTGACGAACAATCACCTCAATATGCTTGTCAGAAATCTCAATCCCTTGCGATTGATACACTGACTGCACCTCGTTGACCAAGAAGGTTTGAACTTTTTGCAAACTAAGTAACGCCGCTTCGTAGGTGCCGTTGCTTTCTCGATAGAGGCGGAAGAAGACTTCCAAGATCTCGTGGGGGTTGGCTGGACCATCCGTCAATGGTTCTGCCGCATCTACTTCCTGACCATCCAAGGTTAAAACGTTTTGCCCAGGACCGATCAAATACTCCGCCACAACACCGTCTGCCTCAACAACTTTTACCTCAACGGTTTCGTCGTCACTGTAGACAACTTGAGCCGTACCAGGTCGAGCAGCTAGTACACAGGCTTCTTTGGGCTTACGTGCCTCTAGCAACTCTTCAATCCGTGGTAGTCCTTGAATGATGTCTCCGGTCTTTGCCCGTTCAAACACAAGTAGTACCAGGTTGTCACCCCGCTGAACAAGGTCACCGTCATCAATTTGGAGAACCGCGCCAGCGGACACTCGATAGGGACGAGCAATCCGCAAGGTGACTTCCCCAGCCTCAACATGGATCACCTGTCCAGACTC
>JAAUSV010000056.1 GCA_012032525.1 Leptolyngbyaceae cyanobacterium SL_7_1 | reverse complement strand
TAAATGCGCTGTACCTATTGGGTTTGCAGCTAAAACTAAAATTTTTTTAACAGTCACTAAAAATCTCTGATGTCTATCTTGGTTTGTAGGGGAACAAGTGTCAGTCAACCTTAGCTTTAACTAGAGGAAGTTAATGTGATCTAGAAAAGGGGCTGAAGTGATCAATGTCACACGCTTATCTTTGAGACAGTGACAATTTATAGCCATCGCAAGTTGCAACTATTACTCATGTTGCAACCTCCTAATCCTCAAGCTGCAAGTCATCCACCCGTCCAAACTCTCGTGTGTTGTGAGTGATCAGAGTTAGATTGTTTGCTATAGCGATCGAAGCTATTTGTAAGTCATAGGCTCCAATGGGTGTTCCGTTAGTTTCTAACTGCGATCGGATCACCCCAAAGGTCGTAGCTGCAAGATCGTCAAAGGGCAGCGAGACAAATTGTGCCAAAAATCTTTGTTGTAGAGCAAAATTGCGTTCTGGATCGGCACTTTTCATTGACCCAAAGCAAAGTTCTGCCTTGACGATCGAACATACCGCGATCTCTTGAACCGGAATCGTCTCAAGCCTCTGCTTTAAGTTCAAATTTCTGCCTTTTAGGTAAATGATGCAGACATTGGTATCCAGAAGATAGTTCATTCCAGGGGTTCGCGTTCAGATTGTTCGGGTTGAGGGTGCCTAAAGAATGAGTCATCCTGGATGCAGCCGTAAAACTGCGAAAGATCAACCGCTTTACCATCTTTGGGCGGGCTAGTTTGATAGACAATGATCACCTCAATATCTGTATCCCGGATTTCAGGTAAGTGAACCTGCAAAAGACCATCACTGCCAATATGAGATTTTAGTTTGATGCTGTGCATGATTTTCACTCCATACTTACAAACTGACATCCTCACCTAATTCTTGCAAAATTCCCCGTCATTCAGCTCAGGGGCGATCGCTTCCTCTCCCAATCGTCTCAAGACCTGTAATACAACCCACAGCTCATTATTTGGATTCACCAGTGAAAAAAGTCTGGAGTTGGCATATTCAGCCTTGGGTTGGCGCGTTGCCTTCAAAAACAAAAACTCATTGCCATTTGTAATCATGCCAAACGTCGGTTGCGCTATCTCCGGCTTGCCCAACATATCAGCCAGCGCTTGCGGAATTGCCCGCGTTACTGCAAAATCACTCCGCTTTGACTCAATCACCAGCAGCCACAAGCGATTCTTCAGCACCAACACATCAATCCGCCCCCGAATCACCCGTCCCTCATCTTCTAGTTCCACATCTACACTGGTTTCTGTCTCAATCCGAAACGGCTTGTGATAAAAGCCAGCCAGATCCAGTAATGGCGCAAGTACCACCATCTTGACGCTGTTTTCCAGCATTGGTGGGTCTTCCATCAACTCCACAAAATTAGTCTTCACCCGATCGAGCAATTGTTGCTCTGCCTCGCTCAAAGCCTCATGAGTTTCAGACCACTCAGCAAAAAAGGTTGGGTCTAAAGTCTGCTGTAACCCAAATGTCTGTTTGAGTTCGCGTAGCGTCACCTGCACTAATTGACCCCTCCCAAATGGTGGCGATCGCTACTCTTTCCCTTTTTCCCTAGCTTCTAAAGCTTCCAGAATTAAGATTTCAATTAGCACACTAACCGATCGCTTATCCTTTTCTGCTACGACGGTTAAGCGATCTTTTAGCTCTTGGGGCAGATATACAGTGATTCTAGACTTATCTGTAGCCACACAAACATAAAGACTAGCGGGATTCTTCAAGATTTTAGAACCTCACTCTGTTTTCATGGTAACGTTACCATAACGCTATAAATTGCTACTGTGAGGTTTTGCTAATGGTCACTCTCTCTGATGATGAGGTCGCCCTCATTCGCTCGCTCCTAACTGCCCTGCGCGGCATCAAAATTCGAGATATTGACAAAGCTCTGGTCATCCTGGCGAAAGCTAACAGAGGAGCAAAGCCATGATTGTGCTCACTGACCAACAGGCGATGACTGTGCATCGGTTGCTAACCTGCATCCTGCTGAACGAAACGTATTCATTAACCGATGTAGAAGATGCGTTGATCTGGCTATCTCCCGAAAACCGCCAAATTCTTTGTCCCTTTGATTCTCTGTGGTCTAAAAATCTCGCGCAGGAGATTGTGCGGGAGTTAAGACAAGGTTGAGATTGTTCAACTTCAACATTACAGAAAATTGTTGTAGTTTCTACTTTGAACACCGCCGACGGGGTTTTGATAGGCGTCGATGGGATTTAAAACCGAATCGACGCCTATCAAAACCGAATCGTTAGGTTTTTTTGGGCACCAATGGGTTTCAAAATCGAATCGACGGGGTTCAAAATCAAATTGACGCCTATCAAAACGGAATCGACGGGGTCTAAAACCGAATCGACGCCTATCAAAACAGTATTTTGGGGATTGAGTCCTGCAATTTACAGACTTGCAATTCCAACCGCCAGCAATTTTCAGTAGCGACACGGAGTTTGATCGATCGCATCCTAGGCATTAATGAAGCAGCGCATCAGTTTGGTGCATTCATCTTATTTGAAAGGAACTTAACATGACCATTCGGACGATCGATGCTACGCTTACCCAGCAAGAAGTCGAAAATATCGTCGCAGCCCTCAAAACCATTCGGGAGCAACTGCCATTTTTAGTCGGCTTATCCACCCAAGAGCGTCGCCAAATTCCTAAAATGGGACGCAAGGCTCAAACCTTCGCAGTTCGGGCACTCAACATGGCGGTGCAACACACCGATGTCATGCCTCGCCACCTCAACGTTGAAGAAGCCCGACGAGACATCGCCTTATTTGAAGCGTTAAATCCGATTTTGCAAGCCGTGAGCCATTTGCGTGAGTTGATCGAGGATACGCAGATGGTTGCAGGGAGTGAAGCGTATGCAGCAGCACGGTTGGCTTACAATTCGGCAAAGGTGTCTGGAAAAACTTGGGTCTAGATGACATTCTTGAAGATCTATCGCAGCAGTTTCGTCGTGCTCGCAAAGTGTAGACTCTAACGGAATCAGTTGAAGTCTCCTTGTACGGCAGCAGTCAGAACCCTGCATCGGCTTTTTATGCGGCAGGAGATTCTGGCGGATTCGTTGCTGTTTGAGCTGGGCATGTTTCGGAAGAAGTTTGGCGCGATCGCTTGATCCTTGTTTGGGTGTAAATAAGGTTTTCTGACTGTGTAGGGCAACAGAGAAACCCTGCCGACGATCTAAACCAGCAGTCTATAGCAATCCTATTTGAATCATGAAATCCTGCCGCCCCAGAGCCCCGGCTTCTTCAAAAGAAGCCGGGATCTTTGTTTCACGGTTGATTTAGGGTTTCTATAGTAAGGATGAGAACCTAGAGGGCTTCAAATTTTTCACTTCCAAAACGGGTCCGATCATGGCGATCGTCATCACGTCATCTCGGATTTTGCCTTCCACCTGCACCTGCTGACCTTCTTTCAGCAAATCAGTTGGTGCGCCCTTGTGGATCTCGTAGGTTTGCCCATCGTCACCCACCAGCGCCCATGTCCCCGATGCCATTGAAGATTTTTGTACCGTACCCTTGACTGTGGTGCTCATATCCGTGCCCCCGCTTTTGCTGCCAAATACGCCAACCCATAGCACAGTACTGCATTCAGCGAGAGGAAAAGCGGGCGATCGCCCCATCCCCCAACACCATCATGGCTGGATCGAAGGCAGCACTGTAGGCAAGACAAACCGCTACACCAATGGCAGACCCGATCGCGCCCCATTTTAGCACTGGATGGCTGAGGAACAGGGCAATCAAAATAAAGGGAATCAGGGCACTGGCAAAGACCGGGCTAAGGGCGCTACTTCCGGCGATCGCACTGCCCAATTCTGGAATCGCACTCCCCAACACCCGAAAGGGAGCTTGGGGCAAATCAAACAAATACAATCCTCGAAATGGGAACAACCCTGCACTGCCAACAACCAGCCCACCCGCAAGCGACAGGCTAAACATCGGCAGATAATTTCTCAACAACCACGCCAGCAGGTAAGACCCTAGCACCATCGCAATCTTGGGCATCAAAGCGACCACACCGCCATCAAACCAAAACCGCAGATTCAAATAACCGTTATCTCGCAGCCAGCGGAAGAAATCCTTCACATCCAGGTTGTTCCGTTGCGCCAGCTTCACCGCCTTGTCTGCATCCAACTGACCTGCCCCAAAATGGTTTAGCTCATCCCCTTTCACCACCCGCGCAGATTGCTTCAGCACCGCCGCTACCACCGCCGGGTCTTCCACCCCAACGCCCCGAATCAAAGCGGCAACTCCTGCCACATGGGGCGCTGCCATGCTGGTTCCCTGGAACGCTGCCAGTCGCGATGCCCCGGTTTCAGGGTCGATCGTGTCCTGCAAAATTCCCCCCGCCTCACCACTCGCTGTTGAGCCACCGGGAGCCGCAATATCCACCCCCGCTCCATAGTTGGAGTAGGGCGCTTTCACTCCATTGGCATCCAACGCCGAAACCGCAATCACATTGGGATAGCGAGCGGGATAGCAGCCGCGTTGGCATTGACATTGCCCGCTGCCGCCACGATTACCACGCCTTTTTGGTGGGCATAGTCGATCGCCTCCCGCAGCACTGCCGCATCGCCACCCCCGCCCAGGCTCAGGTTGATCACCCCTGCCCCCTTGTCAGCCGCAAATCGAATCGCTTCGGCAATGTCGGTGACTGTGCCACCGCCCGCAGCACTCAGTACCTTCAGTGGCATCAGGGTAGCGTTGTAGGCAATTCCTGCGACGCCATAGTTGTTATTGGTCGATTGGGCGATCGTTCCCGCCACGTGAGTGCCATGCCCATTGTCATCGCTGGCATCGGTGCGGTCGCCAACAAAATCATAGCCCTGGGTAAACTGGGTGTTTTTCAAATCCGTCACCACGCTGATGCCCGTGTCGATCACCGCCACCGTCACCCCGTCGCCCTTGGAGTTGTTCCACGCCGACTCCACATTAATGCTGCGCAAATTCCACTGCTTGCTATAGTCTGGGTCGTTGGGTACATCAAACGCCCGATAGCGGTAGTTCGGATCGATCGACTCTGTTACAGCCTTTAATTGAGAACCGCGCAGTTGGCGTAATCGGTGACGATCTCCCGGCAGCACATACAGATGATCGGCTTTGGAAAAGGCACTGTTTAATTGGGGAGTGACGCCATAGGTTTGGGCGATCGCCGCCACTTCTGAAGCAATCTGCTGTTCAGTCAAGCTCTCTTGGAAATCAATGGCGATCGCGTCATACTCACCCCGCACCGCCAACCCCGGATAGCTGAGCACCGCCCACACTAGCCCCACCAAACACAAACCTGCCCAAAACACTCGTTTCATACGTTCCCATAGCCTCGCTATCGCCGCTTGGTTAATCGATGATTTTCCTCACGATAGCTCAAGGGATTTATAGCAGGCGTGGAATGTTCTTAAAGATTGTTTGAGAAACGCAATTTCTAATCAAACAGCTCAAAAGCAAAAGATCTTCCAAAGGAAAAATTCACAAAATTGTTAAATTTTAGACTGAGAGGATCAACCAGAGAACACACCCAAAAAATTACTCTGCCGAAGCAAAAACCGAGGGCAATAAAGGACTTTCAGGGGCAGCATCGTCATCCAAAATCAGGCTATCTAGCTCCAAAGAATTTTCTAGTTCGACTTCGAGCCGCAGGCGATCGCAGGGAATGGTATCCGACAAAATCGAGCTTGCCATCATGCCAGAATGGATCTCAAGCAGCGCTTCAGAAAGGGATTCAAAAATTAACCGTTGCCCCGGAAAAACTACCCGCTCAAAATACCAATTGGCGACATTAGAAATTCGCACAATTTGAATCTTACTCGTCGCATTCACATAGCAGCACAAAACGTGCTCGCTACAGCTTATAGGTAGAGGATCAAAAATCTGAGCCATGGGATGAGGAGCTCCGCACCGAAGTTAACACTAGAAAAACCTTAACATTGCTTGATCCCCACTAGCTGTAAACCCGACTACCAAGCCGACTGATATCGAGTTCTCTCAAACAATAGAATTGTCACGCAATGGGTTTAAGTGGGTTTGTGTGATTGCTCACATTATTACTATGATCCTCTATCGTTATCCATTAGTACACCATATCTAGTGTCTTACAACCCGAAGAAATCAGCGTCAACTCAGGACTCCGTGCAGTAAACCAAAGTCGGTGGTATCGTAAAGTTATATAACGATCATTCTATTCTTTCTCATCTATAGAGTTCTCTGACTGGTGGTACTCCCTTCCTACTGCATTCATTAAAGGCTCCGATGGAAAACCGCATCCTCTACGTTCGTCTCCCATGCAATCCCATCTTCCCCATTGGGGTAGTGTATTTGGCGGATCACATCCACAAGCGCTTTCCCCAAACTCAGCAGCGGATTTTTGACCTAGGCACCATTCCCCCGCTTGATTTTGGCTCAGCCCTCGATCGCTGCATTGACCAATTTCAGCCTACCTTGTTGGTATTTTCATGGCGCGACATTCAGATCTATGCGCCAGTTGGTGGTCGGGGTGGCAACCCCTTACAAAACGCCTTTGAGTTTTACTACGCCAGCAATCCTCTGGTAAAGCTACGAGGGGCGATCGGTGGCTTACGCATGGTGGCATCCTACCTGAGCGAGCTACAGCAAAACCTGGGTTTAATCAAGCGCGGTCTCAAGCGGGCACAACGCTATCAACCGCAGGTGAAATTAGTCGTGGGCGGTGGAGCTGTCAGCGTCTTCTATGAGCAAATGGGCAGCATGTTGCCCAAGGGCACGATCCTCTCGGTGGGCGAGGGGGAACTGTTGTTAGAGAAGTTATTGCAGGGACGAGATTTCTCCGACGAGCGCTGCTACGTGGTGGGGGAGACGACTCCGCGCGATCGCTTGATTCACGAAAATCCCAACCCGATCGAGAAGACCGCCTGCGACTATGACTACATTGCCACCATCTGGGCAGAGTTTGAATACTACTTGCAGGAGCAAGACTTTTACGTGGGTGTTCAAACCAAGCGCGGCTGTCCCCACAACTGCTGCTACTGCATCTACACCGTTGTCGAAGGCAAACAGGTGCGGATCAATCCGGCGGACGAGGTGGTGGAGGAAATGCGTCAGCTCTACGATCGGGGGATTCGTAATTTCTGGTTCACCGACGCCCAATTCATTCCCGCTCGCAAGTTCATCCCCGATGTAGAAGAATTGCTACAAAAAATCGTTGATGCGGGCATGGAAGACATCCACTGGGCAGCCTACATCCGGGCAGACAACCTCACCCCCAAGATGTGCGACCTGATGGTGCAGACGGGCATGAACTACTTCGAGATTGGCATCACCAGTGGTTCTCAGGAATTAGTTCGCAAGATGCGCATGGGCTATAATTTGCGTACGGTGCTACAAAACTGCCGCGACCTAAAAACAGCAGGGTTCAACGATCTGGTCTCCGTCAACTATTCCTTCAATGTGATTGATGAGACTGCCGACACCATTCGCCAGACGATCGCCTACCACCGAGAATTAGAAGCCATCTTTGGGGAAGACAAGGTAGAGCCAGCGATTTTCTTTATTGGTCTCCAGCCCCACACCCACCTTGAGCAATATGCCTTTGAGCACAACATGCTCAAACCGGGCTACGACCCCTTGGCGATTCACCTGCCGTGGGTGGCAAAGAAACTGCTGTGGAATCCAGAACCCCTTGGTTCCTTTTTTGGAGAGGTTTGTTTGCAAGCTTGGCGACAAAATCCTAATGATTTTGGGCGCGAAGTTATGCGAATTCTAGAGCAACGGTTAGGACGGGCAGAGTTGGAGGAAGCGCTGACGGCTCCAATCGAGCCACAGGCGACTGCAAAAGCGTTGGCAGCGGTTTGATAGCATCGATAAATTTACTGAGCCAACCTTTGAGGATCAGGGTTGAATCTGCGACAATGAGGTGGCTCCAGGATCGTGAAAGAGAGTGGCTGGCTGAGTAGGGTTAACGGTTAATTTTTTGTCCCTTGTGTAATTAGTTTACTGGCATGTTAGCAGGGTCTATTCTTCAACGGTTGTACGATGCCCATACCGCAGAACAGGGCAGACCCCTCAACTTTGGGGTGTACTACAAGCACACGCTGGTTGCCCTCTGCCATGCTCTAGAAGATTCGATCTTGGCAGGGAATTACTCTCCGTTAATGATCACCGCCTTCCAGCGGGGTAAATGGTATCTGGAAGAAGCCGATCGCTATGGCGAGATTGCCGATTGCGCTCGTCAAGTGGTAATTATGGCAGCTCCCGATGCGGGCTTTTCAGAGCATTCCACGAGCCAAAAAACCAACGTTGCCTTGGTCAGCCTGGACACCACCGATCCCGTCTCCCAGGAATGGCACCTGATTATTCTCTCCCCCGACTACACCGCAATGGTGCTCTGCCAAGAATTAACAGCGGAGGACTACGGAGCCAGTGGCATCCCCCAAGAGGATCAAGAGCGCAAATTCTACGGATTTTGGACGTTTGAACCAAGTTTAGTGCAGGAAACTGCCCAGTTGGCGATCGACCACATTGGCACCTACGACCCAGCACTCCATCAAACCCTCACCGCCCAATTACAGGACATTATCACCCTGACGCACCAACAAGATGCCCTGTGCAGCTTGCCCACGGCGGATCATTTGGGAGATGTGGTTTCACGGGTGATTGATTACTTGCAAACTCGTCAGCACGATTTGCTTGACGATTCCGCCGTCTACCCAGTACTCAATCAGCAGGGTCTCGATCGCAATCTCACCTCCAACGAGCTACAGGCATTTCTGCGAATTGCCCAACTGATTGACCAAACAGACTTGACCAACCCAATGGCAGCCGCTGAGGTAGCAACCCTGGCAGAAGCAATGGGGCAACTGCTGGAGCTGCCCGCTTGGCAACTACATCGCCTGCGGCTGGCGGGTTTACTCCATCGCATCGCCTTCTTGCAGAGTCTGGAAACCGAACTCACGTCCGGCGCATCCACTCGCTACGATGACCACCCCACCGTACCGTTGACCTGCCCCCTCGTGCCGGGCACGCAGATGTTACGGCGGATGCAACGGATGAAGGCGATCGCCACCATCCTCACCCACCAAACCGAGTGGTGGAATGGTTCTGGGCAACCAGCGGGTCTAGTGGGCGATGAAATTCCTGTGGAGTCCCGGATTCTGGGCTTGGTGGCAACCTTCCAAAGCGAACTTGCGGCTAGACGGCGATCCCAAAACGCCCATGCAGACGAGTCTGAGGTGGCACTTTCGGAGGCACTTGCCGCCTGCCAAACACTTCAGGGAGAGCGTTGGGACCCTAAACTGGTGGAAGCGTTGACCCTGTTGGTTGGTGGGCTCAAGCAGGGACTCAGCCTACCTGTTGCCCTGCCCAAGATTGCCGCGGGGCTGTGGTTGCTCGATTCCCATTCCAATGATGAGTTGTTGGAGGCGATCGTCAACCTTGCCCAACCGCCACTTCCCAGTTGTAACCAACTCCAGTCATGACCAAAGCACCCAAACAGAATGGCAGGTAACCATGGACGTTGAAGCAATTCGGGCAGGTAAGATCAAGCAGCTAGCTGGCGCCAACTTGGAGGATGAGGAACTGGCAGCAGCCGATCTGAGCCACGTCAATTTGGCGGGTTCTACGTTGATTGGAGCGAACTTCAGCGAAGCCAATCTAGCCGGAGCACGGTTGGAAGGGGCAAACTTAGCGGGTTGTCAGCTCGATCGCTCCAACCTGCGTGCTAATTTGCTAGGAGCCAATTTGATGCAGGCGGATCTAAAGGAAGCCGATCTGCGAGGCAGCAATCTCCGGGGGGCAAATTTAATGCAAACCAACCTGGCAAGTGCGGCTCTGAATGCGGCTTTCTTGAGTGGGGCAAACCTGATTGGCGCTAATTTACAAAATGTTGATTTGCGGGGAGCCGATCTGCGAGGGGCAAACCTCAGCAGTACCAACCTTCAGGGTGCAAACCTCAGTCAAGCCAGTTTGCAGGGCGCCATGCTGAGCGAGGCAAATCTAGAGGAAGCTGACTTAAGCGATGCCAACCTATCCGGTGCAAACTTTGCGGGTGCAAACCTCCTCTGTGCCGATCTGACGGGAGCCATCCTCACGGGAGCCAGTTTCTCCAACGCCTGCCTAACTGGGACATTATTAGCTGAAGCCGTCGAAAAGCACGTTTAATACAGCTAACAGCTAATACCCATCAGCTAATTCACCATGATTCCTCGTTCCGCCTGCCGCTGGCGGATTTGCTCTAAATTGCCGATGGGAATCGCTGAGATCAACTGACGAGTGTAGGATTGCTGAGGACTGCGGTAAATTTGCTCAGCCGTGCCGATCTCCTCGATTTTGCCCCGATTCATCACCATGATTCGATCGCTCATAAACTTCACCACGCTTAGATCGTGGGAGATAAAAATGTAGGTGAGCTTAAACTCATCCTGCAATTCCTTCAGCAAATTCAACACCTGGGCTTGGACGGAGACATCCAGTGCTGAGACGGATTCATCACACACAATGAACTTTGGATTTAATGCCAACGACCGGGCAATACAGATCCGCTGACGTTGCCCACCAGAAAATTCGTGGGGATAGCGGTTGATACTGCCAGGGTCTAGTCCCACTCGTTCTAGCAAATAGACAACGCGATCGGTGCGATTTGCCTGACTAGCGCCGACTTTGTGAATCCGCAACGGTTCTAGAATGGCGTCTCCGATCGACATTCGGGGGTCAAGGGAACTGTAGGGGTCTTGAAAAATAATCTGCATCTCGCGCCGTAACCGTTGCAACGGCTTGCCCGTCAGGCTAGTAATCTCACGCCCGTCAAACCAAATTTGCCCGCCCAGGGGTTTGACCAACTTCATCAACGTCCGCGCCAAGGTCGTCTTACCACAGCCCGACTCTCCCACCAATCCCAAGGTCTCCCCAGGGTAAACCTCAAACGAGACTCCATCTACCGCCATCACATGGTGCTGGGTTTGCCCCAGCACACTGCGGACTGGAAATCCTACCCGCAACTCTTGCACTGATAGAAGCGGTGATTCTGCTTGTAACCGTTGGAGGCGATCGCTCGTCTCAGTTGCTCCCACCTCTTGATTGCGCCGCAGAGCATACTCCAAATCCAGCGGCTTCTCCTGAATCAGGACGGTGCCATCTGGATTGGTAGACACCTCCATAAAATCGCTGACCGTCGGCAGGTGGCGCAAGCGGCGATCGAGCTGCGGACGACAGGTGAGTAGCCCTTTGGTGTAGGGGTGTTGAGGATTGGAAAACACCTCCCACACAGAGCCGTATTCGACAATTTTGCCCTGGTACATTACCGCCACCGCATCGGCAATGTCGGCAATCAGGCTGAGATCGTGGGTGATAAACAGGATCGACATGCCCCGGCGATCGCGCAACTCCCGCAACAAATCCAAAATTCTTGCCTGCACCGTCACATCCAACGCCGTCGTCGGCTCATCGGCGATCAACAGTGCTGGGTTGCAGGAAATTGCCATGGCAATCATCATCCGTTGAATCTGCCCCCCCGATAACTCATGGGGGTAGCGCTCCAAGATCGCCTGTTTTTGTTGGTTAATCGCTTGCAACAGGTCACGCTCTGCGGGTTCTGTCACCACGGTTCCATTGCGATGGGAGTGCCAATTGTCTAACACCCGCTGTCGCAATTCCTGATCGCTGGGCAAGAGTTTGACCTCTTGCAACAAATTCATGACCCGTCGCCGCGCCTCCGGCACAGGAATTGCTTCGTGTTGTCGAAATTGCTTCGACCAACTGGAACCCACAGGTATACACCGGGTTGAGGGAACTTAGGGGTTCTTGAAAGATCATCGAGATCTCCCCACCCCGGTAGTGCTGCATCTGCTGGGGAGATTGCGCCAATAGATTGACAGGCGCTGCGTCCGACGAACCACGAAACCAGATCTCGCCACCGACGATTTTTCCGGGAGGTTGGGGAACCAAGCCCATGGTCGTCAATGCTGTCACCGATTTGCCAGACCCTGATTCTCCAACGATGCCTAGGGTCTGTCCACGGTTTAGACTAAAGGAAATGTCGTCGATCGCCCTAACCGTACGATAATCTGTCTGGAATAAAACTTGGAGATTGCGAACATCGAGAATAGTATCGCTCATGGAGTGTCGCGAGAATCAGGGTGGGAAAGGTAGAAGAGTGCGTGAGGCAACATGGGATGAATTTTACCAGCCCTGAAAAATTTAGGACTGTCCATTGATCGATAAATCGATAAATGATCGATCGCACCTCAAGCAGGTAAACGCTATTGTACTCGCTGCATTGTTCCATGGGATTGGAGAGATCGGACTCAGGGTCAGGAATTATGGTAGGTAGCCCTAAACTGCGAAGCTCTAAACTGCTGAGACAGAATAACGCTATCTTAGGATTGAAAAATTTATTTCCGGGTACAACAAGCAGAGTGAACTGGATGGAACAGAGAACCCACACCACTGAGGATGGCAAACCCGTAATTGTCCTAACCCCAACAGGGCGATTAGACATTACAACCGCTTGGCAGTTTCGGTTGAAGTTACAAGAGTGTATTTCCAACGTTAGTCCCTATGTGGTTGTCAACTTGGGGCAGGTCCATTTCATCGATAGCTCTGGGCTAACCTCCCTTGTCGCTGGCATGCGAGATGCCGATAAAGTCAACGGTAGTTTTCGCATCTGCAATGTACATCCGGAAGCCAAACTCGTGTTTGAAGTCACCATGATGGACTCTGTGTTTGCAATCTTCGACACAGAGGCAGAAGCGCTAGAAGAAATCCCCCCTCGAATCTTGAATTAAGCCAATCTATCTTGATGTGTTCAATTTCAAGCCTGTCAGATCAAGCCTGTGAGATACAAGACTGTGAGATACAAGACTGTGAGATAATAGAAATACGTTTATCTTCAAGTTGCTTGTGAATACTGTCCGTACTGTTTCCGACACAAAGAGGGCTTTCTACGCGACCCACACTCGCCCAATTAATTCAATCTACCGTCGAGTGGTTGAGGAATTAATGGTTGAAATGCATTTGCTCTCTGTAAATGCGGATTTTCGGTATGACCCCATTTATGCGCTGGGGGTGGTCACGACCTTCGATCGCTTTCTCCAGGGATATCGTCCTGAGCAAGACAAGGAATCCATCTTTAATGCCCTCTGCCATGCGATCGGGTCTGAACCTCAAACCTATCGCCAAGACGCAGAGCGGTTGCAATCCGAAGCCATCCACCTCTCCGTCGATGACGTGCTTGCCCAGGTCAAGCACGTCGACGGTGCTCCTCAAAATTCGATCGTGGCATCCCTGCGCCAAGTGGCTACGACTTCTCCGTTCAAATATAGTCGTTTGTTTGCCATTGGCATTTACAACCTATTAGAGCTAATGGCAGCCGATGCCATCAAAGAGGAAGCTCGCCGCACGGAAATGCTAAACCAACTGAGCGAAGGACTCAATCTATCTGCTGACAAGATGCAGAAAGATTTGGAACTCTATCGCAGCAATCTAGACAAGATGACCCAAGCGCAGATTGTCCTAGAAGACATTCTCAAAGCCGATCGCAAAAAGCGGGAAGAACGGGAGAAGGCAAAAGATACCGTCACGACGCCCCCCACTACCCCTCAAGAATTTTCCTGATCGAAGGATTTGTTGAGGTCCATGCCAAAGCGATAACCCTTGCCATAAATTGTATGGATGAGGGTATGTTCTCCGTGGGCTTCAATTTTGCGCCGCAGCAGGCGGATTTGAGCAGCTAATACGTTGCTGCTGGGTTTTTCAGTAGTGCCCCACAGATAGCCGTAGATTTGGCTATGGATGAGCAATTGGTTAGGATAGCGCATCAGGTAGGCGAGCAGTTGAGTTTCCTTCTCCGACAACTCAATCACCCGTCCTTGGCGATAAGCCCGCTGATTCGTCAAGTCTAATTCCAGATCATCCACCTGGAGCCGGGAGGGCACGATCGGCTCCAGCGTAGCAGGACGCCGCAGTAATGCTCGCACCCGTGCCAATAATTCTCGCAACTCAAAGGGTTTGACTAGATAGTCATCGGCTCCTGCATCCAACCCTTGGACGCGATCGTCAATGGTATCTTTGGCAGTGAGAAACAGCACAGGAGTGTTGTCACCCTGTGATCGCAGTTGTTGGCAAATCTCCAAACCCGATCGGTGGGGCAACATCCAATCGAGAATTAATAAATCGTAAACTCCCGCCGCCACCCGATCGCTCCCTTCAGCACCATCGTAGGCAACATCGACTTGATAGCCCTCCCGACTCAGCACCCGACTGAGGGCATCGGTCAACTCAACTTCATCATCGACTAGAAGAATTTGCATGGGGAGAGACATGGCATGATTAACTTCATTGTCTATTGCTGAGTCCTTGCATGACTACCACAACCGTTCCCTCGCTCAATCTCTCCTTTGTTCGTCAGCAATTTCCGGCGCTCGCAGGAGATTGGATATTTTTTGATAACGCCGGTGGGTCACAAACCTTGAAACCTGTGGTCGATCGCATCAGTGAATACCTTCTGACTTCAAATGTCCAACTGGGAGCATCCTATGGGGTATCGCAGCGATCGGGCGATCGGGTCAACCAGGGTGCCCAAGCCGCTGCCACGTTGATGAATGCGGCTGACCCCAGTGAAGTGGTGATGGGAGGATCGACCAGCCTACTCCTGCGAATTTTATCACTCTGTCTCAGTCAACAGTGGGTGGCTGGCGACGAGGTGATCGTTACCGACTGTGACCATGAAGCCAATATTAGCCCCTGGGTTGACTTGCAGCATCGCGGCATTGTGGTGAAAACATGGCGCGTTCATCCGGAGACCTTGGAATTGCGCTTAGACGATCTCAACTCCCTGCTGACTCCCCGCACCCGTCTAGTTGCCCTCACCCACGCCTCCAATATCCTTGGCACGATCACTCCCATTCGCCAAATTGCCGATGTCGTCCATGCTGCCGGAGCACTGGTGTGTGTGGATGGGGTTGGCTATGCTGCCCACCGAGCGATCGACGTGCAGGCAATGGATGTGGACTTTTACGTCTTCAGTTTCTATAAAGTCTATGGACCTCACTACGCTGCCCTCTATGGCAAGCGTTGCCATTGGCTCTCCATGCCGGGCATCAACCACTACTTCATTGAAGAAACGGAGATACCCTATAAATTTCAACCAGGCAATGTCAATTACGAACTTAGCTATGGGGTGGTCGGGCTATGCGATTATCTAGGGCAATTGGCGCGACCCATCCAGCCTGCCCAATCCACCAATAGCGTCTCCCTGCGTCAGCGGATTGAACAGGCATTTGACTTGATCCGTCACCACGAAGATGAGATTGGCGATCGCCTGCTCCGCTACCTGCAAACCAAATCCAACGTTTCGATCGTGGGACATCCCCACGCCGAGGCAGACAAGCGCGTTCCCACGATTTCTTTTACCGTCAAAGGAGTAGATAGCGCCACCATTCCCCCCCAGATCGATCCCCACCACATCGGGATTCGGTATGGCGATTTTTATGCCAAGCGTCTGATCGCCGCCTTGGGATTGGAAGCACAGCATGGCGTAGTCCGAGTCAGCATGGTGCACTACAACACGATAGAAGAGGTCGATCGATTGATTGAGTGTTTCGATCGCATCCTGACTGACTGAATTAAACGCAATGGTGCACCAATTCAAGACCGTCAACAATCATTACCTTCCTCCCCCCCTTCTGATAGAAATGGGGAAAAAATGGGATTTAGATCATGAAACCCATTAATCAACTAGGATTGACGCCCTTTGAGCCACATCTCAAAGAACTGGATTAATTTGGGGGGCTAGTTTGGGCTATCCCAGTTAACCCACCTACGTCAATCCTATGATTTTTACTCGCCCGCCACGCTTGTAGCCCCATGCCTAAACCATTAGACGTTTTATTAATAGAAGATTCAGAAGCAGATGCGCTTCTATTAATTTTGGAGTTGGAGCGAGGCGGTTATGCTCCACGCCACCAACGGGTAGACACGCCCAATGGTCTGCAAGCAGCACTAGACCAACAAACGTGGGATGTGATCTTAGCCGATTATTCCATGCCCCAATTTACAATTACCGATGCCCTGTCCATTGTTCAAACTACTTGCCTAGATATCCCTTTCATCATTGTTTCCGGCTCCATTGGCGAGGAAATTGCGGTCACCGTTATGAAGGCGGGTGCCCACGACTACATTCTCAAGGACAACTTGACTCGCCTAGTCGCCACAGTGGAGCGAGAGCTACGAGAAGCCCAAGTGCGAGCCGAGCATAAACAAGCGTTTGAGACTATTCAGTATTTAGCCTTCTACGATTCGTTGACAGGCTTGCTCAACCGAACCTCGTTTTTGCACGTGTTACAACAGTGCATTGATCAACAACAGGAACAGCCCAGCCCATTTGCCGTGTTGTTAATTGAGATCGATCGCTACCAAACGGTGAAATATAGCCTTGGACATGGGATGGGAGAACAATTTCTCATTGCGATCGCCCGCAAACTCCAAGCCTGCATCCCTCCACCCAGCGTTTTCGCGCGGGTGGGCACCGATGAGTTTGCCATTCTCTTCAACCCTGGCTTAGGCAGTCCAACCCACGATCGGGCAGCGATCGCTGCCTTTTGCGATCGCATCCGCCAAGCCCTGATTGACCCATTTGATCTGTCCAACTCAAAAATCTTTGCCACCTATAGCATTGGCATTGCCCCCAGCACAACCGAGTCTGATCAGGCAGACGCCCTGCTGCAAGCAGCCGACACTGCCAAACACTACGCCAAATTGCGTGGCAAAAGTGAAGCGGTTTGGTTCACAGCCGATATGCAAGATCAAGTCATTGCCCGACTAGAGTTAGAAACGGATTTACAGCACGCGATTCAACAACAACGACAACACCCTCCCCACACCGAGGCTGAACGCAACAACGTCCAACTCTCACTCCACTATCAACCAATTGTCAACCTAACCCAGCCCCAGTTGCTGGCTGTCGAAGCACTGGCGCGATGGCATCACCCCCAACGAGGACACATTTCTCCGGTGGAGTTTATCCCCGTTGCCGAGGAAACTGGATTGATTACAGAACTGGGGCGGTGGGTGTTAGAGGAAGCCTGTTCTCAACTGAGCCATTGGAAACAACTGCATTCCCAATACTCACTTCCTCGCATCTCCGTCAATCTATCTGCAAAACAACTGTCGCAGCACCGCTTTGTGGCAATGCTCGATGAATCCCTCCAACGCTTTGGGCTACAGGGAACCGACTTAGAACTGGAAATCACTGAAAGCGTTTTGATGGAAAATGCGGGCGTTGCTGCAACCCTGCTCACCCAACTCAAGGAACGGGGAATTCAGATTTCCATTGACGATTTTGGCACGGGTTACTCCTCCCTCAGTTACCTGACGACCCTGCCGATCGATGCGGTCAAAATCGATCGCTCCTTCATCCAAGGAATGGTGACGAATGATCAGCAATTCAGCATTGTCAAAGCGATCGTGGCAATGGCACACACTTTGAAACTAGCGGTTGTCGCAGAAGGCATTGAAACCCTGGCACAGGTCAACTGCTTGCGATCGCTGGGGTGTGAATCGGGACAGGGCTATTTATTTTCCAGACCCCTCACCCCGATCGCCCTGACCCAAATTCTGAAAAATTCCACCGATTTCAACCAGGCTTTGCAGGATATCTCTGAGCGAGGAGAGAGTAATTAGCGGCTCGTTGTGGTCAATTTGACCCTGGAATGCTTCACTCTCCTGCCTCCCCGTACCACATCGCCTCTACCTGCTGGGCGATCGCTAGGGCGTGGGATCGAGTAGCTTGTTCTAAGAGGACGGTGACATGCCCTAGTTTGCGTCCGGGATGGGACTCTCGTTTGCCATACCAGTGGACAGTGGCGCGGGGAAGTTGGGCGAGGTGGTGGCGTTGGCTGTTGTAGTCTTGTACAGAGTGCTCGTAGCCCAAAAGATTAACCATGACTGCCCCGGCACAGTGGAGCGCTGGGTCGCCCAGGGGTCGATCGGCGATCGCCCGCAGTTGCTGTTCAAACTGGGAGGTATGGCAAGCATCCAGCGTGTAATGTCCAGAATTATGCGTGCGGGGGGCGATCTCGTTGATCAATAATTTTCCAGATTGTGTCAGGAAAAATTCGATTCCCAAGATGCCAACGTAATCCAGGTTTTCGAGCAGGGTGGTGGCGATCGCTTGGGCATGGGTGGCGATCGCCGCAGGCAACTCGTCTGTAACGAGCACCCGGCGACAAACCTGCTGCTGCTGTTGTGTTTCCACCACGGGGTAGACCGCAATTTCCCCCGATGTCGATCGCGCCGCCATCACCGCCCAGTTCCCGCTCAAAGGGCACCCATTCCTCTATCATAGCGATCGCCCCCCTGTTGCCAGCCAGT
>JAAUSV010000055.1 GCA_012032525.1 Leptolyngbyaceae cyanobacterium SL_7_1 | reverse complement strand
CCTGGAACGCCTTGGCGGCTACCCGGCTCCCCAACAACACAACCAAAAACGGAATTGTGGCAACGCTCACCAAGACCTCGGCAGCTAGTTTGGAATTTGTAGAATTTGCCATCGTGGAGTTCTCCAAAACAATGTGAAAGGGCGAGCAATTCAACCAGGATGCGACTGATGCTAACTCAATTTCAACACTAGAAACATCGACCAAGGTAAATGCAAACACCCAAAAATTTGCATTGTTAATCCTTCCAATCTTGTCGCAAGATCGTAAGAGTATGCTATCCCTATGGGTTAGAATCGCGTTTTTGTTCGAGCATCCTCATCACTAGCGTCAAGGCAACCATGTCAAGGTCAGCCCGCCCTGTTTCCCATCGAGACCAATCGCCCCTATCCCAGTGGATCGAACGGACGTTGCGATCGCGGGGAACTCGCATCAAATTTAAGCTCAAGGGCAATAATCTCCACATTCTCTGTGAAGGGAAGGCTTGCCCTGACCAAACCCTACTGCTGACACGGGTACTGCTGGCACTCCAACAAACCGACCTCAATCGGCTAATTCCTCCCTCCACCCCGCCTCTATCAACTGCTGCTCTACGGTCGTCAGAGCGACCGCGATCGCCCCGATTGGGGAGTGCCCATCCACCTCAGCCAGATTGAGCACCATCTAAAAATCTTGCAACAGCAAATCCAGACCAGTGGCGCCTCTCAGCCACAGCCAGTCATGGCTGGTAGGGATGTCCCTGCCGCACCGATCGCCCCTACCCCAGCGGTCGGTGCGGCGTTAGTATTCACCAACCAAGCCCAAGCCAAGCGGGGCAATCCAGATGCCGTTGCCCGCTATTTGAGCGAAACCCTCAGCCTGCTTGGAGTTTCGGTCAAGGTGTCCGTCAAAACGACTCCCTATCCAGCCCAGTCTGCCGCCACGGCTCAGCTAATTACCCCCGACGCTGGAGCCGCCGTCTCCCAGCGGTTGTGGATCACCTGCGAAGCGCTTTACAGCCCCGACCCGATGCTCGCCGGAGAGCCGATCGCCCAACAGGTGCGCGACCTCCAGTTGGAAGGGTTTCGGGATGCGGTAATTGTCATGCAGGTGCGGGGAGAACTGACGCCTGATTGGTTGCTCCAGGTCGATCTGACTCCAACCCAAGACATGCTGCGGGAATGGGCACGCTGGGGGGGATGTCAGCGCCATCGCCCGGCTAGTCAGCCACACCCTGAGTGGAACGGACCTAGAACTATCCACCGCGTCCCTCCAAGATGCCACGCTACACCTGTTCTTTAGTGCTCCCTCCCGTCCCACCCCCAATCAGCATCAAGTCATCACCACGATCGTGCCTGTGTTGGAGGCGATCGCTCCCCAAGGCATTCATGGGGTGATGCTCTATGGGCAATTGACCGGACAGGAAGCTCCTGCCTGGGTGGAGTGGGTGACTCTCCCCGCCAGCCTCCATCCTGCCCTTGCCGAGCCCCCTTTGGCGTTGGCAAAGAACGGTGATTGGGGGGCGATCGCTTTTCTACTCAATCGGTTGCTCAATCCCGACCTCGATCGCTACCTCACCACCGGAGGCATCCGCCTGCAAATCCTACCCAAGCGGGATCTGTTGCATGTGATGACCGATGCGGTGATTTGCCCCAATCAAGCCCAGATCGGCACAACGGTTGCCCAATTTTTTCGTCAGTTACAGTTGACGGGGGTGGCGGGGGTGCGGGTCTATGGACGCCGAGCCGGACAAAAGCACCCGGCTTGGAGCTACGGAGCAGATTTTGTGCCCCGGCAACGGTTTGTCCCCGAAGTCACCCCCAGTTTGCCGTGAGTGACGCCTATGTGGGCGAGCTGATTGCCCAACCCAGTGGGGCGATTCTCCGCGCTGACCTCACCTCCACCGATCTGCAAACAGTATGGGGTCGGTTTTGGCAAGCCAGGGCACAGCAGTTTCAGCACCTCCTCCTAGGGTCTCGCCTGTTTAGTCCGACACACCCGTCCTCCCCATCCCCCTTAGTGGGGGTTCAACCCAAACACGGTGTTACTGCCCTCATCTGGGCGGCGGTGGGACTATTGGTGGCAGTGCAACTGGATTGGGCACTGGCTCGTGCATTGACAGCCGATCTAGAGTCCGCTACCAAACCAGCAACGGTGGTTTCTCCGGGGGCGATCGCCCCATCCCCTGCCTCTCCATCCCCCGCCAACCCCTTCGCCAACCTTCAACCCTGATGGGTTTACCAGCCTACCTACCCCACTCCCACCCTCTGAGGAAACTACCACCGGGGCAGCCTCTGCCCTGCCCTACACCCAACAACCCCCAGAAACCCTTGCCCTCACGGCTGCCGTTTTAGCCAGCGATGCCCCCTTCTCCACCTTTAATAGCCGTCAGCTCGACGAAAAACTCAAACTCTACCAGCGCCAACTAGAGGATACTGGACCAACGGATGTCTTGGTAGTAGGAAGTTCTAGGGCGCTGCGAGGCGTAGATCCGGCAGCCCTAGAAGCATCTCTGGCGGAGTTGGGCTATACCGATGTCGATGTGTTTAATTTTGGCATTAATGGCGCAACGGCACAGGTGGTGGATTTGATTGTCCGGCGGTTGCTAACTCCAGAGCAATTGCCCCGGCTGATCGTCTGGGCAGACGGAGCACGCGCCTTTAACAGTGGCACAGCAGATATCACCTACAATGGCATCGCGGCTTCTCAAGGATATGGCGATCTAGCGGCGGGCAAACTCCCCATGCCGCCCCCTTCCACCCCCCTCCACCTCCCCAACGGCACCGATCGAATCCTCCCCCCCTTGATGACCCGCCCGCCTCTTTAACCGATGGCTATCAAACGATCGATCGCTGGCTGAGCCAGCAACTCGCCCATGCCTCCACCGTCCATCCAGAGCGCGATCGCCTAAAAAATTGGCTCCAAGCCCAACTAACCCGATTTTTCCCAGACCAACCCCTGCCTCAGCCCGTCCTCACCGCCGTCCTCAATCAAGTGACCGGGGAATATGCCGACGCCTCCACCACGAGCCTCTCCCAGTTGATGCTGCTCCAGGGGCAGGAGACTCCCGATCTACAAGGCTTTCTGCCGCTGTCGGTGCGCTTTAACCCAGCCACCTACTACCAGCAATATGCCAGGGTACCGGGGGAATATGACAGTGACTACGAGAATTTTCAAGTGGCGGGTCCTCAGGAAGCAGCCCTACAAGCGGTGCTAGCCCATACGCGATCGCACCAAGTTCCTGTTGTATTTGTTAATCTACCATTAACTCAGGAGTATCTCGATCCAACTCGTCTACGCTATGAGCAAGAGTTTGAAGCTTATATGCTGCAAGTGGCGGTGCAACAGGGTGGACTGATCTACCGAGATTTGAGTGAGTCGTGGTTGTCAGCCCACGATTACTTTTCTGACCCCAGCCACCTCAATCGCTATGGAGCCTATCAAGTTTCCGTTCGATTGGCTGAAGATTCTCTCATTCCTTGGCATCAGGCTGTTCAAAACCAAGATTGAATAGCAGAATAGTGGGATAAGAAAAAAAGTGCACAAAAGAAATTCTGTGGGTCAACCCCGTTCCAGCGCTTCAGGGCAGCCATCTACTGATCAGGGGCAACCACCCTCTTGATAATTTACACTTTGCATAGGATGTTTACTGTTGTCGATCGCCAGTCAAAAAAGATACAACTCTTAATGTGAATGCGATAAACTCTAGTACTTGCTGGCTACTCTAAGGCTGTACTGCAATTATCCCATGTGGATTACTTCAACCCCATCAACGCCACCTTCCACCTATTAGACCGCATCCCAGTTGGCATGGGGGTGCTGAGCGACGATTTCACTGTTCTTTGGTGGAATCGTCAACTGGCAACCTGGACAGGAATTGACCAGACTGAGATCAAGGGAATGGCGATCGATGCCCATATCCCCCAGCTCCATCAGCTCGATCGAGCACAGTGGGCAGCAGTGTTTACCGAGGGAACCGATATTATCCTGCCTGCGCCGCTTTGTCTTGCCAGCCCGTCGATCGACTATCAGCTCCAGTGCACCACCATCACCGCTATTCGTGGAGAGTTGGATGGGCAGTGGTGGGCGCTGCTAACGTTTGAACGGCTTGCCCTCCCCACCCCTGTGCCTGACGAAACGGCTCAACGCTACGCGCTTGCCCTCACCGCTGCCCAAGTGGGCGTGTGGGATTGGAATCTCCTGACCAATACGTTATTTGTCGATGCCAATCTCAAAGCTATGGTCGGCTACACCGAGACTGAGATTGGTAGTGACCTAGAGGAGTGGGCAGCGTTTACCCATCCAGAGGATCGGGCGATCGTCGTCAACGCGATTGAGGCACACCTCCAGGGAGACACCCCCCATTTCAAAATAGAGCAACGGATGCGTCACCGCGATGGGCACTATTTTTGGGTGCTTTCCCAGGGTAGGGCAATGCGCGATCACCAGGGCAATCCGATCCGCTTAGTTGGTGTTGATACCAACATTGATCTCCTCTATCAAACCCAACAAGCCCTAATCGAATCGGAGACCCGCCTCTATGACCTAGCTGCTAGTGTGCCGGGAATGCTCCATCAATTGTCCATGCAAGCGGATGGAGCATTGGAATTTACCTACATTAGTTCTGGCTATCGAGAGATCTTTGAGCTAGACCTAGAGACGGGCGATGGTGGCGTCGAGGATTGGCTGGATTTGATCGATGTGGACGATCGCCTGCAACTGGTGGAGGCACTCGTCCATTCCGCCCGATCGCTCCATCCTTGCAACTGGGAGGGGCGGTTGATTTTGCCATCGGGGCAAGTGAAATGGCTACAACTCTCCTCCCGTCCTCAGCAAAACACTGACCAAACCATAACCTGGAGCGGCATCCTGCTCGATGTTACGCGTCGGCGGGCAGTCGAAGACGCCCTGCGCCAGAGCCAAGGCAAACTCAACAGCATTCTCAGTTCCCTAGAAGATGTGGTTTGGTCGGTCTCGGCAGACACAGGCGAGGTGCTGTATTTTAGTCCCAACCCAGAACGGCTCTACGGCTATTCCGTGGCGGAGTTCTATCAAAATCCCAATTTGTGGTTAGAAGTCGTGCATCCGGGCGATCGAGAGCGGGTGACAACGGCGTCTCAACAACTACTCACCGCAGGTAGCCAGGATTTGGAATATCGGATTACTCGCGCCACTGGAGAGATTCGTTGGGTGCGCGATCGCTCTCGTCTGATTCAAGACAGCGCTGGCAACCCCATCCGCATCGACACCATCGTCACCGACATCACCAAACGCAAACAAACCGAGGCAGCCCTGTGGGATAGCGAAGAACTCCTCCGTGCCATCATCGACACGGTGCCCGCGATGGTCAGTGCCAAAGACACCCGGCAGCGTTACATGTTGATGAATGCCTACCAAGCCCAGCTCTATGGAGTGAGCACCACCGATGCGGTGGGCAAAACGGCGGCTGACTTATTGGGAGCCGCCTACGGCAGGTATACTAGCCAAGTCGATCAAACGGTGTTTGCGACGGAGGAAGCCATTCCCTTCTTTGAAGAAGAGTATGCCGATGCCCATGGCATTTCCCACACGTGGCTCACCACCAAGGTGCCCCTGAAAAATGTCGAGGGGGAGGTGCGGGGTCTTGTGACAGTGGCGGTAGACATCACGGCTCGCAAACGGGCAGAGGCGGCACTAGAGCGGCACCTCCAGCGGACGCTGTTGCTCAAACAAATCACAGAAGAAATTCGCCAGAGCTTAGACAGTCAACAGGTTTTTCAAACCACAGTGGTGCAGACGGGGCTAGCGTTTCGCGCCAATCGCTGTCTGATTCATCTTTACACCACCCACCCCATTCCTCAAATCCCGATCGTCGCCCAATATGCTGATTCGGGTATGTTGCTGTCTAATCAAGGCGAGTATTCCTGTTCTGGGCAACCCCCACGCTGAGCAGATGTTGGCGCAGGATCAGGCGATCGTCTCACCCAACATCTACTCCGATCCTCTACTGCATTCCATGGTGCCGTTGTGCGAGCGTTACAGCATTAAATCAATGTTGGCGGTGCGGACGTCCTACCAGGGGGAACCCAACGGTGCCATCTGCCTACACCAGTGCGATCGGGTGCGCCAGTGGACCGAGGACGAAATTGAGCTGATAGAAGCGGTGGCAGCACAGGCAGGGATTGCCCTAGCCCAGGCAAATTTGTTGGAACAGGAACAGCGCCAACGCCGCGAACTCATTCTCAAAAACACCGCCCTAGAACAAACCAAACAGGAGGCAGAAATTGCCAACCAGGCAAAAAGCGATTTTCTTGCCACCATGAGCCACGAGATCCGCACCCCAATGAATGGCGTCATCGGGATGACAACCCTACTCCTAGATACTCCCCTGACTCCACAACAGCGTGATCTGGTAGAAACGTTGCGCACTAGTGGAGATACCCTGTTGGCGATCGTCAATGATGTCTTAGATTTTTCTAAGATTGAAGCATGTAGCATCGAGCTGGAAGAAACACCATTTGATGTACGTCAGAGTGTGGAGACAGCGATCGATCTACTGGCTTCTAAAGCCGCTGACAAAAATTTGGAATTAGCTTATTTTGTCGATGCGGCGGTGCCGACCCCGCTTGTAGGCGATCCGACTCGGCTCCACCAAATCCTCGTCAACCTGATCAGCAATGCCATCAAGTTTACCGATGCAGGAGAGGTCAACATCTCGGTGGTTGCCCGCCGCCTGCGCTCCGATACAACGCCCACGGCTGGGCACCTACAACCCCAGTCCCGCTATGCCATTCGATTTACCGTCAGTGATACGGGAATGGGGATTCCGTCAGAGCGCCTCGATCGGCTGTTCAAGCCCTTTAGCCAGGTGGATTCCTCGATTAGTCGAGTCTATGGGGGAACAGGGTTGGGTTTGGCAATCAGTCAGCGGTTGACCGAGATGATGGGTGGGCGCATCTGGGTTGAGAGTGAACAGGGACAGGGTTCCAAATTTTACTTTTCGATTGTGGTGAATGCGTCTCCGCCTGAGTTCCAGCCCCACTCCCCAGACCCCATCTCCCAGGGCAACCTTGCTGGACTACGGTTGTTGCTAGTCGTCAACAACACCTTTAATCGCCACAATTTAACCAGCTTGGCGCGATCGTGGGGGATGGTTGTCCAGCCCATGTCCTCTGGGGCGGCTGCCCTTGATAGCGTTCGCTCCCATGCGCCGTTTGATGGGGCACTGGTTGATACCCAGCTCCCCGACATCGATGGATTGGAGTTGGCGATCGCTCTGCGCCAGCAGCCTTCCTGTGAAGCCTTGCCACTGATTTTGCTGACTCCCATCAACCGCCGTTCTTTTATCCACAAACGAATTCAGCAGCGCAGTTGCTATTTGACCAAGCCTGTCAAACAATCCCAGTTTCATGAGGCACTGACCAACCTCCTCCACCAAGCGGAGCCGTCTACGATCGAGAAGACGTTGGAGGAGGTCAATCCCCACCTTCCCAGCCGCCCACCGCTGAGCATTTTGATTGCCGAAGACAATATCGTCAATCAAAAAGTACTGCTGCAATTACTCCAACGGCTGGGATATGAGGCAGATGTGGTGTCTAATGGCACGGAAGTGCTGTCTGCTCTCTCTGTAAAATCCTACGAAGTGATTTTGATGGATGTGCAGATGCCGGAGATGGATGGAATCACTGCCACTCACCACATCTGCCGCCATTGGATGGCAAATCGTCCCTACATCATTGCGGTGACCGCCAGTGTGATGCAGGGCGATCGCGACTGCTGCCTCAAAGCCGGAATGAATGATTACCTCAGTAAGCCTATTCGATTTGAGGAATTGGCTCAAGCCCTAAAAAAGTGCCAATCTCGCTACCACCCCTACCCACTAGGGCTTGATTCACCCGGTCGATCGCTGCCGGCGGAAGCACCCGCTGCGGTTGACTCGTCAGCCGCAAGGCGAGATTTGCTGGATGAACGCCGTATCCAAGAGCTGGCAGCAGAACTGGGCAATGACCATAGCATTTTAATGGAGCTGTTAGATTGCTACCTGACGGAAACGCCCCAAATGTTGCACACCCTGCAAACCGCTCTAGAACACCAGGACCTTACCACCATTAAATCGATCGCCCATACCCTCAAATCCAGCAGCGCTCTTTTAGGTGCCGTTTCCTTTGCAGAGGGCTGCAAGCAGATTGAACGACTCGCCGATCGGGTTGTCCCATCCGCACTGCAACCACTGATTGCGGATCTGCTTGCCACCTATGAACCGTTGAAACAGGCAATGAGGGCGATCGTAGAGGCGGAGAGAACGGTGGAGTAGCGCATTTACCCTCGACTGACCACTACACCGTTCCAGCCAGCTTCCCCCTACAATTTGAGATAGGACAACCAGCCAATACCTGATTGCTCCCCAACCATGGCTATCGCCCTAGCGCCGCTTGCCCAATCAACCTATGACCATACCAACCGTGGAATTTCAAGACTACTTTGATGTGATTGTGGTGGGAGCCGGACACGCTGGCTGCGAGGCTGCCCTAGCGGCTGCTCGTCTGGGTTGTCGCACCTTAATGCTGACTCTCACTCTAGACAAGATTGCCTGGCAACCTTGCAATCCAGCGGTGGGTGGTCCCGCCAAATCCCAGTTGACCCACGAAGTGGATGCTTTGGGCGGCGAGATCGGCAAAATGGCAGACCGAACCTACTTGCAAAAGCGTGTGCTCAATATTTCCCGTGGTCCGGCGGTGTGGGCATTACGAGCCCAGACCGATAAGCGGGAATATGCGGCGGTCATGAAACGGATCATCGAAAATCAGGAACACTTGACGGTGCGAGAGGGCATGGTCACCGATCTCGTGATCGGAGCGAACGATGAAGTAGTTGGTGTGCAGACCTACTTCGGGGTTGCTTTCCAATGTAAAACAGTGGTGTTGACCACGGGTACGTTTCTAGGCGGGCAAATTTGGATTGGCAGTCGATCGATGGCAGCCGGTCGAGCCGGAGAGTTTGCGGCGATCGGTCTTACCGATACCCTCAACCGCTTAGGGTTTGAGACTGGACGCTTAAAAACCGGGACACCTGCACGAGTTGACAGGCGATCGGTGGACTATACCCGGCTGGAACCCCAACCCGGCGATGCCGAGGTGCGCTGGTTTAGCTTCGATCCAGCGGTGTGGGTAGAACGGGAACAGTTGCCCTGCTACCTCACCCGCACCACCGCCGAGACCCATCGGTTGATTCGGGATAATTTGCACTTGTCTCCGGTGTACGGAGGGTGGGTAGATGCGAAGGGTCCCCGCTATTGTCCCAGCATTGAAGACAAAATCGTCCGATTTGCAGACAAAGACTCCCATCAGATTTTCATTGAACCGGAAGGACGTGATAGCCCAGAGCTATACATCCAGGGCTTCTCCACAGGCTTGCCGGAAGCGTTGCAGTTGCAATTGCTGCGATCGCTCCCCGGATTGGAACAGTGTGCCATGCTCCGTCCCGCCTATGCGGTGGAATACGATTATTTGCCTGCCACCCAGTGCTACCCCACGCTGATGACCAAAACCGTAGAGGGGCTATTTTGTGCGGGGCAGATCAATGGCACTACTGGCTATGAAGAAGCCGCTGCCCAAGGCATCTTGGCAGGCATCAATGCGGCACGTTGGGCGCGGAGTCAAGCCATGCAGGTGTTTCCTCGTGAACACAGCTATCTGGGCACGTTGATCGACGATCTCTGTACGAAGGACTTGCGTGAACCCTACCGCATGTTGACCTCGCGATCGGAATATCGACTCCTGCTGCGATCGGACAATGCCGATCAACGCCTCACCCCATTGGGACGAGAGCTGGGGTTGGTTGACGATCGCCGTTGGCACCTGTTTCTTCAAAAACAAGCTCAGATTGCGGCTGAGAAAGAACGGTTACACGAGACCAGGGTAAAGGAGCATGACCCGATCGGACAACAGATTGTCCAGGATACGCAGCAAGCCATTAAAAGCTCGATCACGCTAGCGGATCTACTCCGTCGTCCAGGATTTCACTATGCAACCCTCGATCGCTACCAGTTGGGTAATCCCACCCTAGCCAAAGCTGAACGCGAAGCCACCGAAATTGACATCAAATATGCAGGGTATATTCAACGGCAACAAAACCAAATTGATCAGATCAGCCGTCAGGCAAATCGCTCCCTGCCAGCCGATCTGGACTACCACGCCATCAGCACCCTGTCTAAAGAATCCCGCGAGAAGCTGGCTCAGGTCAAGCCATTGACCATCGGGCAGGCCACTCGCATTGGTGGAGTTAATCCGGCAGATATTAATGCCTTGCTCATCTACCTGGAAGTAGGGTCTCGTCAAGCCGCGGCTCGCTAGCTTGACTAAAACCGACCTAGGGAGCATCAGAAGGTAGCGTAGTCTTGCCTTGGGGATTGGATGGAGAGCCGTGATGCCAACGGATTCCTAGGAACACGTCGTAGAGGAAACTCCAAAAATCCTTACCCCGCAACAATCCTAAGGATTGGTGGCATCCCTTGGCATCCAACAGGGGTTGGGTTGCCCAGTAGGCTTGTTCGTAGTTGTACCAGGGAATTGAGGGCCATAGATGGTGAATCAAGTGGTAGTTTTGTCCCATAATCAACAGATTTAAGATGGGACTGGGATAGACCCGCGCGTTTTTCCAGCGATCGCGCTCTTGAAACGGTCGATGGGGCAGGTAATCGAAAAATAAGCCCAACGCCAACCCCACCACCAAAGCCGGGGAAAACCAGAAATTAAAGATGTATCCCAAAAAATGATGTTGAACGGCAATGTATATAATTGAGCCGACAATCAATCGGCTTAAAAACCACTCCAGCAACTCGTATTTACGCCACAACCGCCGCTTAAAAAAGAAAATTTCATGGTAGAAAAATCGCGCTGCAATCAACCAGAGTGGACCCCCCGTTGAAACAAAGTGATCTGGATCGTTTTCTGGGTCATTTACATGGGCATGGTGCTGCATGTGAACGCGAGTAAACACTGGGAATGAAAACCCCAGCATCAGAGCGCTTCCATGCCCTAACACTGCATTGACAATCCGATTGCGGTGCGCCACATTGTGGGACGCATCATGAATGACCGTTCCCACCATGTGAAGCGCAATCACATTGAGCACGAAACAGCACCAGTCAACCCAGTGCCACTGCCAATACCCCAAAATCGATATCCCCATCAGCCCTACGGCTGTGAGAAACATCACTAGGGTCGGATTGATATCACCTGGCGAACCCAATAGTTCCTTGGGGACGGTCAGGGGCTTTACTGCCTCCGCCATCTTGTTTTTACTCCTTTCAACCACCCTTGCTGAGTATAAAATAGGAATTGCTGAGAATAAAGTTTTGTGAAATTAACTCATTTAATCTAGCAGCTTACCGTCAATCACACGCATTAATCACGGAAGCACTCGCCATTGAGTGAAAATTTTCATTCCCTTGCCTCTCCACTGGACTAGAATAGAACAAATGAACTAGCTAGGGAGTGGGTTAGGACTATGAATCTTTTCCAACGCCTGCAATCGGCTCTGGGGATGGGAGAACCGCTGGAAGAAGCCTATTATGAGCCGGGATTTCCAGACTCTCAGTGGCGGGGCTTATATTTCGACCCTGGATCAACCGTTGATCAAACGCCCCCGGTTGTTAATAAGGTAGTAGGTATGCCAGGGATTTCTCAAGGTCAAACGGAAGTGGTCTTGATGAAACCTCAAAGTTTTGAGGAGATCCCCCAAGCGGTTTTGATTTTGCGCGATCGCAAATCTCTAGTGCTCGACTTGAGCTTGTTGGAAGCTGATCAAGCCCAACGATGTGCCGATTACGTCGCTGGAGGAGCGTTTGCCATTGATGGGCATCAAGAGCGCCTATCTGACAAGGTATTCCTCTTTACGCCCAATTTTGTCCAAATCAGTAGCTATGCCAATCCTGCCTTGCCCGATCCGCTATTAGGCGATCGCCCTGCCAATGCTGCAATGGTGTCACCCCACTCTTTTTCCCCAATTACTCAGTCTC
The DNA here is from genome assembly GCA_012032525.1 of Leptolyngbyaceae cyanobacterium SL_7_1. Lineage (GTDB taxonomy): Bacteria > Cyanobacteriota > Cyanobacteriia > Elainellales > Elainellaceae > JAAUSV01. The sequence goes on along the minus strand of JAAUSV010000055.1, from coordinate 6,532 downwards.
TAGCTAGTTTCTAAAACTTCGTGGTATGGGTTTCAATGGTATGCATGATTTGATGCTTGCATTAAATACCCACAGTTGGGTGAGGACGATCTTCCAACCAATGAGTTTTAATCAGGGTTGTGATCTAAGACAACGAGTTGGGTTTGAAGAAACGCTACTCTTCATTACAGACTCTACACGTTTTCCTCCTAGTAAGCGAGTTAGAGTGATAGAACGGTGTGTGAGGAATGATTTCACAGCAAACTGGCGATATGATTGGGAGTTCAAACCCGATACGCGGTTCATTCACCCCAGCATTTATCTGCTGGATAGTTTAGACACCAGGCTCGAAAAAACCTATGACTCAGAATGAGTTCACTCAGTGGCTCAATTTAGCGAAAGCACTAAATTTGATCGTATCTAGCCATAAAATCAACGGAACGATGTACATTTACACGTCGGCAGGGCAGCCCAAACCCCTCGATAATTTCATTACAGACTATCCGCTTGAGCGGCTACAAGCGATGGTTGCCCGACAGCTTTCCTAGATCCTCCTATTCCTCGCTGGCTTCTATCTACTCCATTGCAGACTGATAAGCAAATCCTACGACGATCGCTCCTGCAAGCCCGGCAATCGATGAGCCACTCGGCTTGGCGGCAGGCAAGCGATCGCCTCTGTGAGCACCTACGCGCTTGGGCTACGTTCACTCAGTCCCAGACCTGTCCTGGCTTATTTTGCTGTGCGGCAGGAACCGGACGTGTTATCCCTGATTCAACCCACTCAACGGTGGGGGTTTTCGCGGTGTGTAAATCGGGAGTTGGTGTGGCATCAATGGACGCCAACCCTTCCTTTGGTTTCCAATTCCTACGGTATTCCAGAGCCGAGTCTTGATGCACCGCTGATTTCAGCAGATGAGGTGGATCTAATGCTTGTGCCTGCGATCGCTTGTGATCACCAGGGTTACCGCTTGGGCTATGGCGGTGGTTTCTACGATCGGCTATTGCAATCTCCTGAGTGGGCATCAAAACCCACCATCGGGATTGTATTTGAGTGGGGACGATTGCCAATTTTGCCCCACGACCCGTGGGATCAACCGCTGACGGGAGTGTGTACGGAGGCAGGACTATTTTGGTTGATCGCCCAGATGCTTCGGCAGAATAGCCTAGTTCAGCCAGCGCTGAAGGGCGGGAATCCGCGCAATCACCAGGTAATCAACTAGCAGCACCGCCACCAACGATAGCCCCACCAGGGGAAACAACACTCCAAGGACAGCAACGATCGCCACCGGAGTCTTCCATGCATGTCCGTAGGCAGGCATAGCGGGTGCGCCCAATCGATCGGCGGGACGACGTTGCCACCACATTATGGCACCACTGATGCAGAGAACAACGACGATGAAACATGCCAGCAACATTAACAATTGATTGCCTAATCCAAAAAACTTACCCATGTGGATGGCAATGCCCATTTCCACCGCTTTGGGAACCAAGCCATAATCCTCCCAGCGCACGTCTGCTAGCACGTTGCCGCTGTACTGGTCAATGTGTAGGGTGACTTCCTGAGTTGGGTCATTTGGAAAAGCCGAAACCGTGTATACCCCGATTTCATCTTCTGGAAAACTAACGCTAAATCCAGCAGGGACACTGCTTTCCTGCGCCAATGCAATCACGCTGTCTAGATTGATCGGAGCAGTCGTCCCTGCTTCCGGGGCGTGTCCAGCGTGGGCATGATCGGTAGTCACCAGGATAGTAGGCGTCGATCGGGGCATGGGCAATTGCTCCACCGCCCACGGCACCACCTGATCGCCATGCTGATTTAATGTTTTAGTTAAACCCGTCGATTGAGGCACCTCATCCCACATTTGCGCGGGAAAATGGCTCCACACCTGCGCAAAGGTTTCGCCCCAAAAGCCCGACCAGGGCAACCCAGTTAAAATCAAAAAACCCACCAGCAGCACTCCATAGAATCCTGGAACCGCATGAATATCGCGCCAAAATACTCGCCGACTCTGACTCCACACGCGAGGCACCAGCGTTCCTAAGATCGTAAATTTGTGCCGTGGTAGCCACAGGTAGAGACCACTGATCAGCAACACCAATGCCCAGCAGGAGGCAAGCTCCACCAGGTAATCCCCCATTCTGCCAATCATCAACTCGCCGTGTATCCGCCGCACGATCGCTTGGAGATTGTGGTCCTCATCCCGATCGCCCAATACCGCTGCCGTATAGGGATTGACGAACACTGTCAAGTGGTGTCCATCGCTCGTTGTTAAACCAACCTCAGTGCTGCGATCGATCGCCACATTCGGAGTAATCTTGGTAGTCGTTGCCTGGGGATAGTTCCGCTGTACAGCTTGCAATTGCTGTGTGTAGGGTAGCAATGGGGCAAGTGGCTGCACAAACAGTTGATTGGGATACATCACGGCATCCAACTGCGGCTTAAACAGGTAGATACTCCCCGTAATCGCCAGCATCAACAGGAAAGGAATCACAAACAACCCGGCATAAAAATGCCAACGCCAGACTGTACGATAAAACCGATTACTAGGAGATTCAACGACGGCATCTGGAGCTGGGGGAATTGCCTTAGACATAGCATGTGCAGAGAAGGTCAAGTATGACCATCGCCCAAGCCCCTTGACTTGTCAAAAGACAAACCGTCAAACCGAAAAAAGTTGCTTTAAAAAACTATCCGCTCTCACTACTGTGAAACCTTGAAAGTTACACTAGCAGTGAGAGCGGTGTAGCGGGTCATTACGTTGAAACTTAACTGCCGGAAGGAACCGTATGTTTCAAACAGAAGGCTTAAAAGCCTAACGTCTGAGGGGTTTACAGAGCAGCTCCGGCACACAGCCAGCATCCATCAACGCGATGACCCATAAATTTACTACTATCTGACATGGGCATCACCTCCTTAGTTCTAAACGGTTTTGCTGAGATAGACAGTGCACTCGGCACTTGATTGAATATAACACAGGTTACTTAAGATGTGGTGTTTAACACCTTTAATCTGGCAGTTTTTTTGCCTTAGCCTTTGAGCTGCTTGAGGAACTGGGGGTCGAGTACGGAGGTGAGATCGGGGGGCGTATCAATTTGACCCTGTTCTGTGAGGAATGTGGCAAGGGCAGTCATGGGTTGGAGTAGATAAAGATCGCTTTGTGGGTTGCCCAGCATTGCCAGATTGGTTTCTAGATCGGGCAACTGGACGCCCTTGAGTTGGTCAGCTAATTCTTCTGGGGTGACATTGAGCGGTTGGGCGGCGATCGCCAATCCTTCTGCCTCGTTGGTTTTCAAAAAATCCAGTGCTTTGAATAAGCCAGAGACAAATCCCTCGATCGCTTGGGGATTGGCTTCGACAAAATCGGTACGGAACGCTACTACGTCGGCGATCGCGGTGGGCATTTTGGAGGAGTCGTAGATGATTTGCCCGTCCGGTTGAGCCGCATTTGCCTTTTCCATAAAGGGAGAGTAAGAGTAGGCAATGTCGATGTTGCCTGCTTCGTAGGCAGCCGCTGCCGCATCGGGCGTGGTGTTGACGATTTCAATGTCATCGGCACTCAGTCCCGCCTCCGCCAAGATTTGTAGTAGGAAGAAGTGTCCCACGCCCCCTTCCTGCACTGCCACCTGCTTGCCCCTAAAGTCGGCAATGCTTTGAATATTGCCCTGCGCTAAGATGCCGTCTGCGCCAACAGAGGTATCGAGCACCGCGACAATCCGATAGTCAATTCCTTTGGCAGCAAGGCTGACAGCTTCGGAGGTGACTGGGGTGACGGCTTGCAATTGCCCAGCCGTAAATGCCGGAAAGCCTTCTGCCACTGTGCTGAAGGTTTTTACATCCAGATTGAGTCCTGCTTCCTCAAAGAAGCCTTTTTCCTTGGCAATGTATAACGCTGTGTTGCCGATCCAAGTAGTAATGCCAAGGGCGGCGCTGACGGGAGAGGAATCGGAAGTCGATCGCGTGCAGGCATTGATGCCCACCGTACCGATCGCGCCTGCAAATAACCAAAGGGCTTGGCGACGGGTCCAACGAAAATCAGAATGGTGCATAGATATACGCTCTAGCCGACAGAGAAAATAGGGAAATCTACGGGAGATGTTTCAGAGCTTATTGAGTTGAACAAAATGGAGTTGTTGTTTTCGCTACGATCGGCTGTGTTTTAGCGATTAGCTAACAGCCCTTGCCTCTCTTAGAAATCATGAATCGTTTAAAGAACAAAATCATCTTAATTACGGGAATCGGGTCAGGAATTGGACGGGCAGCGGCGCGATCGTTTTGTCAGCAAGGGGCAATCGTGTTTGGTGTGGATCTCAACCAAGCGGCGGGAGACGCATTAGCCGGGGAGTTGCAGGAGTATTCCTTTCACTTTTATCAAGCTGATTTATCGACCGAGGCAGCCTGTATCGCAGCAGTGAGGGAGTGTAGCGATCGCCTTGGAGGAATCGATGTTCTTTACAATAACGCTGGGATTTCGGTGATTGCGCCCTTGCTCGACACGGATGCAGCCACAGTGGAGCGGATTTTTGCGGTGAATTTTTTGTCAGTGTTTTACCTGTGTCAGCAGGTAATTCCAATCATGCAGGCGCAGGGTGAGGGTGTGATTATCAACACAGCATCGGAATTGGCGATCGTTGCCCAACCGTTATATAGTGCCTATTGCGCTAGCAAGGGGGCTGTGCTGTCCTTTACCCGCGCCTTGGCACTGGAATATGCCCAAGCCAACATTCGGGTGAATGCCATTTGTCCGGGTCCGATCGACACACCCATGCTCCAAGCCGAGTTTGAGATTGACCCCGACCCCGATCGCTCTCGCCAACAGGGCATTGCCACCATGCCGATCGGTCGCTTTGGCAAACCCGACGAAATCGCTGAAGTCGCCCTATTCCTCGCCGATGCACCGCCGTTGTTGCATGGAGCCGCGATCGTGGTGGATGGTGGAAAAACAATTCTTTGAGTTTAGCTGTCAGCTAATTGCTAATCGCTAATACCCCAGAATCGCCTCAACCAATGACTCTGCCCCAAACCGAATTACGTCTGTACAGGGCAATCCCGTTTCTAATTGGGTTTGCTCGATCGCCTGTTGTGCCTGTTCCTCGTTCAAATGTCCGGTGTTGAGGGCGATCGCTACCACGTTTGTTTCTGCAAAGGCACCGCCTGCGGCGGCGACGGTTTCGTAGACCTGAATGACTTTGGGCAATGGCGGGATGGGCACATCTGAATCATGAATATGGGTTTGTCCGGCGCGGTGCACCAGCACAAGCTGGGTGGGTTGTGTACCGCGAATCAAGGGCAGGGTAGCCGTAGACGCAGGATTCATCAACGATCCTTGCCCTTCGACGTAGAGCACATCGTGGTGATCGCCATGCCGCATCACCAACTGCTCCACCGCTCCAGCCGCAAAGTCTACTCGAATGGCGTCGAGGGGAATGCCATCGTGTCCTAGCATCAACCCCGTTTGCCCGGTGGCTAGGAAGCGCGATCGCAACCCTCGTTGTTGCGTTGCTTTGTTTAGTTCCAAACTGGCGGACATTTTGCCGACGCTCATGTCTGTTCCGACCGTTAAAACGCGTAGACAGGGGAGCGATCGCGCCTTACCCCGACCCACCGTCAAGCCCGCTGGCTCTTGGCGCACATCCCACAGCCATTGGTTTGGTCGCAGCAGGGATTGCAGCGTTGGGTCACTTGCCAGGGGAGTATGCAGCCCATTTACCACCGACAATCCGGCGGCAATGCCCGCTTGCATCTCCGCTTGCCAGGCAGCAGGTAGCGCACCACCGGAGGGAGCAATGCCGATCGCCAGTACATCTGGCTCGTAGATTAGCGACTCTTGAACCGATGCCACGATCGGCACCTCTCGTGCAATTCCGGTCAGCTCGGCAAGGGAACCGCCAGCACATTCATAATCGATCACCGCCACGATCGGGATGTCGCTGTATCGCAGTAGGGACAATCCGGTTTTACCCCGACTGCTGCGCAAGCCTTCGTGCAGCAAAATTGCCAGGCGGGTGCGAGCGGTCAATCTGGGTTCAGTTAGCATGGGTTGGGTCAATCGTAGAGTTGGTCACGCCTAGTCCGGGCAAGTCGTTGGGCAACAGGCAACCGTCGTGCAGTGTCGCACCCTGGAACGGATCATCCACCAAATTTAAATGGCTATCGAGATCGAGGTGATCCAGCAAGGGAGCCAGATGGGCGGCGGCAGTGTTTGCCAAAGTGCTGTCGGAGTAGCAGCCGATCATCAGTTGCAATCCGTGTGCTCTGGCAGTGTGGACGATGCGCAGGGCTTCCGTCAAGCCACCGGATTTCATTAACTTAATATTGACCCCATGCACCCGATCGGCAAGTTGGGGAATATCGTGACTGGTAAAGCAGCTCTCATCGACAAAGATCGGCAATGGGGAGGCTCGATACAGTGCGGGTAAGTCGTCTTCCTGCCCTTCGGGTAGGGGTTGCTCGATGTAGGTAACGCCCTGCTCGGCTAGCCAGTGGGACATGGCGATCGCCCCCTGCAAGCTCCAGCCGCCATTGGCATCCACACTCACCTTGGCTGCCTTGGGG
>JAAUSV010000054.1 GCA_012032525.1 Leptolyngbyaceae cyanobacterium SL_7_1 | reverse complement strand
AAGCTCCGAGCTTTCCGGTTGAGTCAGCGGTAGTTGTCCCCAGGCTGGTTGCATCCGCAATCAATTCCACGGTGCTATTGGCTTCAGCAGTGCCCGTTAAGGTTGGGGTGGGGTCGTTGGTGAAGTTGTCCGTAGGGTTGCCCGTGTCGCTGGCATCCGCTAGATCGGGAGTGGAGGGAGGAGCGATCGCCAGATCGATCGTCACTGCAAACGCCTCAGAAGCCGGACTGGGGTTGCCACCCCCATCTGTTGCCACAGCGGTGAACTGGTAGGTTCCTGCTGCCAAATCTGGACTGGTGTACGACCAATTGCCGCTAGCATTGGCGATCGCCGTTCCCACCGCCACCCCATCTCGGAGAATTTGCAGCGTGCTATTGGCTTCGGCTGTGCCCGCAAGGGTTGGGGTGGTGTCGGTGGTGACGCGATCGCCTGTTGTGCCACTGTCGATTGTCAGGGTAGTGATGGCGGGGGCAAGGGGGGCGATCGTGTCGATGCTGAAGCGGTTGGCAAAGGTGGCGGCGACTTGCACGTTTCCGGAGGTGTCCTGTGCGCCGACCACTCGTACATCAACATTGGCAAGGGCTACGTTGGCATCGGTGACGGTATAACTTGCCGTGTAGGTTGTGGAGTTTGTCCAGGTGCCAGAGGCAAAGGTGAGGGTGGTGCTGGGTCTTCGAGGGGGAAACTAAAGGTGGGGGCGATCGCCGTATTCATGGCTTCGCTGTAAACCACGGTCAGTGAAAATCCGGGTCCCACCGAGGAATCGATCACGGTGGCAGGGTCGGGCGTAATGCTGAGGACAGCGGGGGCATTGGCATCCACCACCCCCAACAGGGCAATGTCGGTGTCGGCACTAAAGGCAGTTGTGCCTCCAGTGACGCTGACATCCGCTGTGCCTCCAGCCACCCCCGTACTTCTATCCCACGCCCGAAAGGTAAAACCGCTATTACCCAAGAACCCTTCGTTAGGCAAGAAGCGGACTCTGTGGGTATTGGCACCCGTCAACGTGCCATCTAGCAGCCGTGCTCCGTCTGGAATGTCCGCATCGGTAGTGATGTTGGCAAAATTTACCCAGGTGTTGCCATTGTCCAAGGAATATTGCCAGAAGCCGTTGTTATTGTCGATGGCGGTGACAGCGATCGCCTCTGGCGCATCCCCGGTGCCATCGGCGTCGGCGATCGAACCATTGACCACAATCTCCGCCACCGTATTGCCTGGATTCTCCACAGTGCCTGCATTCAGATTGGTCAGCACTGGGGAGGCGGTAGGATCGAGCGTCGGCGCATCGTTAATGGCTTCGATCGTCACCTCCAGCGGCTGGGTCGTTGTATCGGTTCCATCCTCAGCAGCTAGGTTGAGCGTCACTGTACCAGATTGGTTGGCACGGGGTGTGATCCCCAAGCTGGGGTTGCTACCTGTGCCACTAACCACCAGATCGGCATCGATGATCAAGGTTTGATTGGGGGAATTGGCAGTCAGGGTGACGGTGTTGGGGGTTTCAAAGTCGGTGAGGGTCAGGGGCAGCGTGGTGGTCGAGTCTTCAGCGATCGCCACTGCTGGCAAAGGACTATAGTTGGTGACGCCCACCTGGGTCAACCGCACCGTAGCACTGGCGGAGGTTGTATTATCTCCAAAGAAAATTAGATTGGGCGTTTGATAGGGATCGGCAGCCCCCGTAAACGCCGTGTAATCCCGCAGTTCACCGCTGAGGATCAGCGTGTCGTTGGCAAACAGACTATAGGTGTTTTGAAATACCGTCAGGTCGTAATTCACCAGAGCAGTGGTGTTAAACGCAACGGATTCTGCCTGGGTAAATAGGGTGAGAAAATCGTCACTAGCATTGCCATCAACAGGTTGAGCAGCAGGATTGGCTTGAGTCGTACCGTCCTCCTGTGCCCAGACCCGATCGCCCCAAAATCCCAGTTCGATCGCCCCCACCCCGTCGCTACTGACGGCAATCAGGCTGAACCCAGCTCGATCGTCCTTGCCATCGTTGTTTTTATTGGCAGAAGCGGTGCGGGCTTCGTTGATCAATTGAGCAGAGAAGCTAATCGTATAGCCACTGGTGCGATCGAGCACCGGAGTCAGTGCGGGATTGCTAAAGTAGCCTGCCGAAACCAGCGGATCGCCACTGGTATTTAGCTCCACCCCGCCTGTCACAACGGTTTGGGTTCCCCCGGTGCCAAGGAAGGTCAATCCTTGATCACTGGGTAATGTGCCCAGAGAGCCATCGTAGAGGGTGATGGATTGGCCGATGAAGGGGGTGTCGTTGACGCCAGCGATCGCGATCGATTGAGTAACGGCGGTACTAATGCCCCCGTCGCCATCCTCCAATACCACCTCCACGGTGCGATTGCCGCTGGTTAAATTCTCCGCCACGTTGTGGTAGGTAACCGTCCGCAGTAGGGCTTGCACCGCCGCTGCATTGGCATTGGCAGTGAGGGTGACGAGCAGATCTTCGCTCCCAATGCCGCCCCGGTAGGTGCCAATCAAGTTGCCCTGGTAGGTGACATTTTTGCCATCTAAGCCAATTTGCCCGGCACCCGTTCCTTGGGGTTGGATGGTGAGGCGATCGGAGGCAATGCCGCTGGTGGTGAGGCTGATCGTCAGTACCCCACCCTCAAAATTGATGGAATCGCCATCCACAACGGTTGCCCCAGCATCGAGTAACACGGGGGCAGCATTTTCTGTATAACTCAGGGTTGCGCCTGGAAGGGTGACAATCGGGGAGCCATTGACGGACGTGGGAGAGGCGCTAATGGTAATGTCGTCGATGCCAATCCATTCATCGATCCCGGCTGCATCGGTGGTGATAATTCGGACTTGAACCTGGGACTGGTTGTTGGTGGCATCGGGTAGGACGGCAGAGACAGGCGTAACCAGGGTAGCTTGGTTGGGTCCGGTGCTGGCGTCGGCAACAAACCCTGGGATGAGGTTAATGAAGTTCCCCGTCGTGCCGACTCGATATTGCAAGGCAACTGGCGAAACGGCGTTGTCGGGAGAACCATCCAAATCCCGCAGGTTGTAGGAGATCTGGGTATTTGTAACGCCAGTCGTGTTTAGATAAATCAGCAAAATGGAGCATCTGCCGTGGTGCTGCCTTGCAGCGCAACGGTTGGGTTGGTCAGTTCAAACTCCGCCACGCCGCCCAAACTTAACGTGTTTGGATTGGTGGCATTGGCTTCAACATTCAGGGGAGAACTGCCAGGAATCAGCACGGTTTGGGGATTTGTGCCCGGAGTAGCAGTGAGGTTGTCGCCCCGATAGCCTTCAATGCTGGGTACTGTGCTCCAGTCGTTGTTGCCCGTGATCAGGGTCATGTTTGACCAGTCTTGGGAGAACCCACCGTTGGCAAGAATGAAGTAGTCGTTGTTCAAAAGAGCGGGATAGGTGGCGATCGCCTCCGCTTTGAACCCCACCGCAGGATCAACCTGCCCTAAAACCGTATCTAATCTCCAAGTTCCGCCCAAAGCCACGTTGCCCAGTGCTTGGGTAGAAGCGGCGATCGCGGCTCCAGTCAGTTGTTTCAACCGATCGAGCCAGGTTCTCCCCATCGGTTCCGCCGCCAGATTGCAGCTATAGAGGAATAACTGCACTGTAGACCAACTCCGGAACTGGGCTGCGTAGTGTTCGATCGTTTCCAAAGTGATTGCTTGATTGGCTAACCACAAACAGCCCGGTGCACCGTGGGCAATTAAATGCAGTTGGCGGATTCCAGGATGTTGTTTTAGAAGCCCCGTGAGTTGAACAATGCCATCGCGATCGGCAGTTAACCGCACTACCGTAGCTCCTTCCCCGACTCCCATCTCTAGCACTGCCGCATCCTGCACCGCCGCATCGATCACAACCAGCGTCGTTGGGTAGGCAAAATGGGCGGGAATGGAAGGGTGGCACATGAGTGGTTCTACTGAAATGGGAGCGGGACTACCGTAGTTCATGGGTAAATGCTTTAAATCCTATGGAAAACAGGTTGGTGGCGATCGATCGTAAAAGAGCAGCGTTCAGAATTCCCGAATCACTGGAAATATACTCTTTTTAGAAGAGATTGATACAGTTGGAAAAATTTCTACACCGATCCTTCATGGCGATGCAAACGCCCGTTCTACACTTCCCATCTCTAATTGCAACTATCTAATTCGCTGATAAAATCCTACCGTAATAGATCCCCGGCTTCTTAGAGAAGCCGGGGATCTATAGATTTATTGCTGGTCTAGAGCTACTTGATGAAGATAGTTTAGACCAACAAAAAAGACACAGGATTTCTGCGTCTTTTTTTCTAAAACTATCAAGTAAATAGTTTAATGATCTACCTTATCTTATTAAAGATTAGCGCTTAGGAAGCTCTACCCACTGAGAGTAAGGCTCGCCATCAAACGGTTGCACTCCCGTCAATGGATAATCGTCATTGGTTGGACTAAACAATCGGCTTGTTCCTTCAGAAAGATACCGCATTGTCTGTTCAAAGAAATGGGTAACTGTCATTGAAACCGTAAAAATCCTGGCAGCAATTTTCATAGCCTAACTCCCAATTCAATGTAATGGGTGACTTGAAGCGATCGCGATCGTACCAACCAAACGGTTACTTCAAAGATCGTTGGTTGAGGGTTCCTAAGCTGCGGTTACGTTAATTGAGCATCGTTTAACCTTCGTTAAAAATCAACCTAGACTTGGCGAATCAACGAAGTGAACTATCTCTAACCCCATCCTATCGATCGGGCTGAAAAATAATTCAAGCGAAGGATGATTTCGCTACCATTCTTTACAGTGAGTTGTGTTTGGAAATAATTTAGGTGTATCGAGACTGGCTTGATGAATTGAAGCAGATCAGCGTATCCTAGAGGACTCAATTATGACATTCCTCTTCATGTCCACCTTCCCACCGATCGATCGATTCTTCACCGTTGAAGTTGTCTCTCAAACTCCCAACCCCCAGCAAACGATTTACGCCGCCATGCATCAAGACTATGCAGAGGAGTTTGTCTTGAGCGATCGCGATCGCTTCCCCAACGAGGAGCGCTGCGGCGAGGTGGTGGTGCGGAATTTGCTGGCGGGCAACCGGGGGCATTTTGGTCCGCTAGAGCATCCCCAGATTGTGCTCAACTGCGGCTGGTTTCCCCACAGCACCATGCAGCAGATTCGCACTCATCGGGTGGGGGTTTCATTTGATGTCCAATGTCTGGCAGGTGACACGGAGGTTACCTTTGTTCATGCGTCTGGACGCTTGCAGAAATATAAGATCGCTGATTTGTATGATTTATGGTCAGAGGGCGAGAAAGCGGTGCGATCGCGCAAAATCCGTGGGCGCAAGGGTGAACTCCCTGGAAGCTACCGCAGGGATTGCAAAACTCGTCTAAGAAAGATGAATCTTCGGGTCTTAAACGAAGAAACAGGAATGTTTGAGATCGGTCACATTAATCATGTGTTTGATCAAGGCATTCAGCCAGTCTATCGGTTGACCCTTGAGGACGGTAAGACGATCGACTGTACCGAAAATCATCGCCTGTTTACTCAGCAAGGCTGGCAGACGGATGGGTGAAGCCCTGAAGCTGATTGTTGATGGCGATCGCCAAGTTCTCTCCCACAGTGATAATTGTCATCTTATGTGTAACGGCGTTGTCGTTGGTGAAGGACTGTACCGCGAGAAAGCTTGGCTAGAAACGCAACTTGCTCAGGGATTGACGCCTGAGAAACCAGAGCCTCTTGGTCGAAAACTAAAAGCGCATCCAGTCAAAGTGGTGCAAGTTAAGTACTTGGGTCTTCAGAGAACGTTTGATTTAGAAGTTGTAGGAAGATGGCATAACTTTGTTGCAAACGGCATTGTTGTCCACAATTCATTCCGCTATACCGGACAACGAATTATCGACGTGCTAGACGGCAAGCGCGACGTAGAAGAGGTGTTTTACCTGCGTCCTTTGGGAACCTACAGCGATCGCCAAGGCAAACACTATGACTACACCGAGGCGCTGCGTCAGGAAGATCTAGCCTGGTGTCTGCAAGCCTGCCATCGCTACAAAGAGCGCATCGGACAGGGGTTTTCTGAGGAACATGCCCGTGGGCTGATTCCCTTTGATGTGCGGCAACATTGGGTGATGTCTGCCAACGTCCGATCGCTAATGCACCTGCTCGATCTACGGTGGAAAGCCGATGCCCAACTGGAGGCACAACACCTGTGCAAATTGCTCTGGGTTCCCTTTCAGGCGTGGGTTCCGGCGATCGCCCATTGGTATGAGTCAACCCGAATGAAAAAAGCCCGATTGGCTCCCTAATCCAAGCCCAGCTCCCGCTTGAGCAGGTTGATGGATTTGCCGCCGATGTAGTTTTCACAGGCAATGATTTTGGGAGGGCGAATCAAGTCCTCCCGTGCGACTTGAATGGCGGTTTTGACGGCTTCTAGGCTGGCTTGATCGAAGCAGACAATGATTTGAGCACTGCGTACCAACGCACCCAATTTGTAGGCGTCATCGGTTTGCGCAGTCATTAGTAACACCTCATCGCCCTTGAGGCTGTGAACAATCACCTCCGCCGCCCGGAGGATGCCGGAGCTGAGGCTGACCAAGCCGATGCAGCTATCCTTGGGAACGGTTTTGAGCAGTTCCAGTTCCTTACGGTAGTCGTAGATGTCTACTGGGACGACCCGGACGGAGCGAGGACCGGCGATCGCCTCTGCTTCACCAATGAAATAGCGACTGGTGACAACCGTACCCCCTCGCGCCTGGTCGAGCACTTCGGCTAGTTCTTCCATTGGCACCAGTTGCACCGGGATCTGGAGCGCCTGTTGAATTTCGCGCACCATCAATTCTCCCGCCCCAATGTCTTGTCCTTGGGCGGTGACGAGCACCCTGGCACTACAGCGCAAGCGCCAGTCGATTTCGGATAGAAACAACTCCCGTGCCTGACTGAGGGAACAGCCTTGACCCAGCAGCTCATCTAAACTGCGTTGCACCAGTTTGTGGGCATCGGGGTATTTGTCTGCCAGAGGCGATCGCCCCCTGGAATTACCGCCTTCGTCGCCCTGGGTGCGGACATAGATTCCCGACCCCGCATGGGCATCTACCACGCCATCATCTTCTAACTGGCGGTAAACTTTGCTGATGGTGTTGCGGTGCAAACCCGTTTGCATTGCCAGTTGGCGGGTGCTGGGGGAGCCTGTGCCCTGGGGGAAACTGGCGCGAGGCGATCGCAAACCGAATTTGGTTGTAGAGCTGGGTAGAAGCGGGAATGTCACTGTCGGGCTGGATATGAAACTGAACCATGAGAGTCTCCCAGATGCGTTCTGACGGAGCGTTGAGATCAATAAATTGAGATCGATGAATGCGACTGACGCAGGCATAACCCTCCTAACTATAGATTAGGCGCAAGCATATGGATTTGTGTGTCCTTCGATTGTGGACAGATCCATTGGCTCTGTGGCGGAGAGCGTACCTGCGGAGATTGAAGCTGTAGGAGTTGAGATTACTTTATCGCACTCGTTGAGATTTGACGATGAAGGGCGTGTAGCGATCGCCCCTGGTTTGTTTAAGAATAAGTTTGTTTAAAAATAAAAAATCCCTAGCCGGAAACCAGGGATTTAATTCAGGGTGCATCTACCATCTATTTATTCCCAGCCGGGGGGCAGATCAGGAAGAATCGGCAGAAACAATTGTAAAGTTTACGTATAGTTGTGATTACTGAGTTCACCATGCAATTTGGTCCGGGTTTTCTCGCCACATTCCTCTACTATTTCTCCACCACGGCGATCGTGTTTGCCCTGGTGAGCTACAAAGCGCTGGGCGTGGGGTTTGATACCCAGATTCCCCAACAGATCGGGTTGTTGGGGGGAGTGTTGGCAGGCTTGGTAGGGGGCTATTTCAATCGAACTCGAAGTTTTACTGTGTCCTACACCAACCAGAAAACGTTTGTGGCGCAATTAAACGACCAATTGACCCAACTTGGCTACCAACCCCAGGAACCCCGTGACGACGTGCTGGTGTATGAGCGATCGGCGTTGGGCAAATACCTATCCGGCAAAGTGTTTGTGCAACTGGAGAATGGCACTGCCACGATCGCCAGTCGTTCTGTGCAACTCAGCCGGATTCAAAAGCAATTGCAGTGAGGTTCAATCGGATGAAATCGCAATCTTGAGGCTGCGACAAAAGGATTCGATCGCCTGCAATCCTTCCTGTGGGCTACTTTCTGCCAACCGCTTCACAAAGGCACTGCCGACAATGACTGCATCCGCGCCCCACTCCATCACCTGCCGTGCCTGCTCTGGTTGGGAAATGCCAAAACCAACGCCGATCGCCTTATCGGTTACCATGCGCAGTTCCAACAACACATCCTTGACCCGATCCTCAATTTGGGTGCGCATCCCGGTGACGCCCGTGACGCTGACCAGGTAGATAAACCCTTGGGCTTGGGCGGCGATCGCCTCAATTCGCTCTCTGGGGGTATTGGGCGTGACTAGCAGCGTCACATCAATCCCATAGTGTGCCGCTGGTTTGAGCAGCACTTCCATCTCTTCCAACGGCAAGTCGGGTACGACCAATCCCTTGGCTCCCACTGCTGCGATCTCCTGCAAAACCGCTCAATGCCGCGATTGAGAATGGGGTTGTAGTAGGTAAATAGGATAATTGGCGACTGCAAGGATGGACTCACCTGCTGCACCACCTCCAGCACCGACTCCAGCCGCGTCTGGCGTTGCAGTGCCCGCGTCGCGGCGGCTTGAATCACGGGTCCATCTGCCAATGGATCGGAATAGGGCACTCCCAGTTCAATTAAATCTGCCCCACTGCGATCGAGCACTCGCAATGCCTCTGCCGTTGTTTCCAAGTTTGGATCGCCCGCCGTAATGAAGGGAATTAACGCGCATTGACCGCGATCGCGCAGGTGATTTATGCAGTCGGAAATAGCAGCCATAAGGGAGAGAGGATGAAGGATGAGGGCGGAAGGATGAGGACGGAGGGAGGCGGATTGATGCTAACTAACCGTCGCCCTCGCCATTTTTCACCTCTGAAGGTTGGGATAAGGGTTGGGATTGCAGCGATCGCTCGGCTTCGACTTCGGCTTGCAGGGCGGCGAGTTGTTCGGGGGAGAGTTCGTCTAGACGCTTTTGCAGAACGGCGTCTTCGTATTCCTGGAGTTGTTGGTTGTAGGTCATGGATTGGCTGACGACTCGGTAGAGGTAGGTCACCAACCAGCCAATAATACCTAGCACCAACACAGCTTGCGTCCAAATGCCCGCATCGAAGGTGTCAAAGCCCGTCGATCGCAGAACCAGATAGAGAATGCCTCCAGCGGCAAAAATGCCGAAGCCAATGCCAATTACATCAATTCGCCGCATGAGCAGAGTTCCATCGGATTAACCTTGCAATTGCCGCTTTTGAGGACGGAAGTTGAGAAAGGGTCCCAGCAGCAAGAACCCTGGGAAAAACAAGAATACCAAGAAATACATCAGCAGCCGCTCAACGGAGCTTGCCGTATACCAGCGGTTCTTTAGATAAAACACGATGATGGCAGGGAGGACAACAAGATATGCGCCGCCCAAAGCAAGGTAGAGAAGGGGGACTAATGGAAGCTGCATAGGATTTCCAATCACCTGCTGTGAGATAAGTGGTTCTAAATTGTTAATTGTTCTTCATCTTACCGCAAGTGGTCGCTTAAGATTCCCGGCTTCTCGAAGAAGCCGGGAATCTCAGCATCAGGGTTAATTGGGCAAAAGCGAGATCTAACGAACAACACGCATTCGTTGGGTGATCAACGTCATGCCATCTTCGTGGACTAATACGGCTGAGATCCAGCGATCGCCCGGTGTGCTGGGAGCACGTCCCGATTTAAACAATCCGCCTGCGGTCAACAGTTCCAATTCCACAGCGGCTGGGTCGAGGTAGGTCGAGGGGTTAACGGCTTCTTCTAAGGCAACGCCCATCAGGTAGCGATCGCCCAAGGGTTCCTCCACAATCGCGTCAAAGGCAAATTCCTCATTCACCTTGACCTCTTCTGGCAGGTTGATTGAGACGGAGGGGGGGCGATCGCCGCTGGTGAGTTGGCTGCGTTCGCTGAGGATTTCCTGCTGAACAATTTGCCCGTTTTCAATCCGCTGGCGGGCGGTGATGGTGGCGGTGAGTTGCAGGGGGCGATCGCCCACTTGCTCCGTTCCCGTTAGCGTGGTGCGGGTTTCAGCCACGATCGCACCGTTCTCAGAGGTGGACGACAGCACTTCGGTTTGATAGGTCAGATCGGGGAAGCGTTCCCGCAGTTCTTCTAGGGTTTCGCTTAGGGTGGCATAGGTCATGCCATCCGGCGTGGTGAAATCACGGCTATAGAACTGCATCACCTGATCGAGATCGCCCGCGTTGGCAGCGGCATCGATCTGTGCCAAGGTGCTGGCGGCATCAGTTGCGACAGATTGAGCTTGGCTTGTCGTTGCCCAACCAACCACGACGCTGGCAACCAATGAGGCTACCGACGCGACCATCCTCTGACTCCATCGACGAGTTGACGCGAAATGGGTAGGGTGGAGCAATTGAGAGACGGTTGGAACGATCGACATAGATGATAGGGTGGTAAGGAATAATGTGGGCAGATAACTGGAGTGACTATAGGGTAGCTTAACCAATGGCAAATGCGTTGACTAAGCCAACTAAAGTATTAATCGCCGCCAGTGGGACGGGAGGGCACTTGTTTCCAGCGATCGCCACGGCGGAGCAACTGCCCGATTTTGACATTGAGTGGTTGGGAGTGCCCAATCGGCTGGAGACCCAACTGGTTCCCGATCGCTATCCCCTTCATACAATCCCGATAGAGGGGTTTCAGCAACGATTTGGACTAAATACGGTGATGATTTTTAGTCGGATTGCCGGGTCAATCCTGCGGGTGCGATCGTTGTTGCAACAGGGAAATTTTCAAGCGGTATTTACCACCGGGGGATACATTGCGGCTCCGGCAATTTTGGCAGCGCGATCGCTGGGGCTACCGGCGATTCTGCACGAATCGAATGCGCTGCCTGGAAAAGTCACCCGCTGGCTGAGTCCGTGGTGCACCACGGTGGCATTGGGGTTTGAGGCAGCGGCTCCCTACCTGCGGCGGGCGCAAACCGTGTGGGTGGGAACGCCCGTGCGATCGCAATTCCTCGATACAACAAACAGGTCGCTCGACGATCTACCTGTTCCCGCCGATGTGCCGCTAATCGTCGTGGTCGGCGGTAGCCAGGGAGCGGTAGCCGTGAATCGATTAGTCCGTCAGTCTGCTCCGATGTGGCTGGAGGCGGGGGCATGGGTGGTGCATCTGACTGGGGACAATGACCCTGATGCCAAATCCCTTGCCCATCCCCACTATCTGGTCTTGCCCTTTTACCACAACATGGCAGCCCTGTTGCACCGAGCCGATCTAGCCGTCAGTCGAGCTGGAGCCGGAACCTTGACGGAGCTGGCAATTACCCATACTCCGTCCATCCTAATTCCCTATCCCTTTGCAGCGGACGATCACCAGTCCTACAATGCAGCGGTGTTTGCGGCGGCAGGAGCGGCGATCGTCCACCGGCAATCGGATTTAACGGCCACTGTGCTTCAAGAAAAAGTACTCCATTTGCTGCGATCGCCCCAATTAGCCGCAATGGCAACCGCCGCCGCCTCGTTAGCTCTCCCTGATAGTGCCGATCGGTTGGCGAAGCTGATTCGTGAGGCGGTTGATGGGCGCGTCTGAGGCAATTCTTAAGCCGGGTAATCTTGTCCGAATGGGTGCAGTATTGGTTCCATGATGCGTGTAGATAGAGGAATTTATGCTGAAACCTGTTCGTCAATTGGGTCTGCTGGTCGTCTCGATTGGGTTAGTCCTCAGCCCCACAGCCGCTTGGTCAAATGAGTATGGAGCCAGCAATTTGGGCGGTTCTGCCTATTTGAGCTGGGTATTTTTCGATTCCCCCCGCGATCCGATCGGCTATGCCTGTTTTGCCAGAGACGCCCTATTTGGTATGGCAAGGACTGCCAATATGAATCGGTATGCGATCGTTCAAGTGGGCAACAGTAATGAATTGCGTCTAGAGCCATTGAATGCCATTACCGTGTATCCAGATGGAGAGAGGTACGTTGCTGAAGTCAGCGAGGTAGAATCACCCGATATTTTCTGGGAAAACGTACCGCGAGATGAAACAGGAACGTGGTTTGAAAGCAACATCGAATTCGACGAATTCGGCGCTGCCTGCGTCAACGGCGGCATTGCCGAAGGACTCCGCTACCTCGAACAAATTTACGACATCCGCATCAATCAGCAGTAACCCCTCCCCTCCCCCTCCATCCCTTATCCTTCATCCTTCATCCTTCATCCCTCCTCCTTCCGCCTTCCGCCCTCCTCCTTCCAAAACCCTTAGTCAAAATCGTTATGACTATGATATAGTCGTAACAGTTCGTAAATAGCACCTGCTGCTTGCCAAGCTGAGCATTGGCGCACAGTGCGATGAATCTGTGACGTAGAAGCAAATTTTAGGAGAAATTAGTCTATGACTCACCACGCAGAAGGGTATCTCCGGGTTGGACACACCGCACCTGAATTCACCGCAGATGCTGTGATCGATCAAGAGTTCAAAACGATTAAATTGTCGGACTATCGCGGCAAATACGTTGTGCTCTTTTTCTACCCACTTGACTTCACCTTTGTTTGTCCCACCGAGATTACGGCGTTCAGCGATCGCTACGAAGAATTTAAATCCCTCAATACCGAAGTGTTAGGGGTTTCCGTCGATAGCGTTTTCTCCCACTTAGCTTGGATTCAAACCGATCGCAAGAGCGGTGGCGTGGGCGATTTGAACTACCCCTTGGTGTCTGACATCAAAAAAGAAATCAGCTCGGTTTACACTGTGCTGACGGATGATGGCGTGGCACTGCGTGGGCTGTTCATCATCGACAAAGATGGCGTTGTGCAGCACGCTACCATCAACAACTTAGCATTTGGTCGCAGCGTCGATGAGACCCTGCGCACTCTGCAAGCGATCCAGTACGTGCAATCTCACCCCGATGAAGTTTGCCCCGCTGGTTGGCAGCCCGGTGACAAGACCATGAGCCCTGACCCTGTGAAGTCTAAGGAATACTTCGCGGCTGTGTAATTACTTGGTTGTTAGGAGAATGACTGTGGCAGACCCCCGGCATCTTCGAGATGCCGGGGGTCTTTGTGATCGAATGACTTCTAACTAGCAGAAATTCTCATTACACTCTTTCTCGAAAGTCGGTACAGTAGGATGACGACTTTATAGATGATTGATTAAGTTATTTTCCTATGTCCGATCGGATTTTGTTTTGGCACCGTCGAGATCTGCGAACTAGCGATAATGTGGGGCTAGCGGAGGCTCGGACACGGACGCCGAACGTTGTTGGCGTATTTTGTCTTGATCCAAACCTGTTAGAGCGAGACGACATTGCCCCTGCCCGTGTCACCTACATGGTCGAGAGCTTGCGATCGTTGCAGGAAAGCTATCGGCGCACTGGCAGCGATCTGCTGATTTTGCATCAGGAACCCGTAAAAGGGATTCCTGCCCTCGCCAGTGCGCTTGATGTAAGAGCGGTGTTCTTCAACCGGGATGTGGAAGCTTATGGTCGAGAACGCGATCGCACCGTTGCCGAAATCCTCAGACAGTCTGGAATTGAAGTGACCGCCTTCTGGGATCAACTGCTCCATGTGCCCAAGGAAATCATGACGGGTTCAGGGCAACCCTACACCGTCTACACCCCCTTTTGGCGCAACTGGAACAGCCGACCCAAGGCAGAACCAGTGCCATCCCTAGACAATGCGAAGGGACTGAGTGACATCGAACGGGAAAAAGCTGCCACCGCCGGAGCGATCGCCCTCCCTAGTGCCAAGGATTTGGGGTTTGAGTGGAATACTCCGTTGCTTCTAGAACCGGGGGAACAGGCGGCACAGGAGCGGTTAGAGAATTTAGTCAGCAAGCGATCGAGTCCTATGACGAGCAGCGGAATTTTCCAGGAAATCCCGAAGGAACTTCTCATCTAAGTGCTGCCCTCAAGTTTGGGGTGATTGGTATTCGGATGGTGTGGCAGAAGACGTTGGCAGCCACTGAGCAAAGCCGCAGCGATGAAACCCGCACCGCCATTCGTACGTGGCAACAGGAGTTGGCGTGGCGCGAATTTTACCAGCATGTGATGTTTTTCTTTCCAGAATTGGCGGATGGTCCCTATCGCCAACCCCTAAAGGATTTTCCCTGGGACAATGATGAAGCCCAGTTTCAAGCGTGGTGTGATGGACGAACGGGGTATCCAATCGTCGATGCTGCCATGCGGCAGTTGAATGAAATTGGCTGGATGCACAACCGCTGTCGCATGATTGTGGCAAGTTTCCTCACCAAGGACTTGATCATCAATTGGCAATGGGGCGAGAAATACTTCATGCAAAAGCTCTACGATGGCGATCTCTCCTCCAACAATGGCGGCTGGCAGTGGAGCGCTTCCAGTGGCATGGACCCCAAACCGATTCGCATTTTTAACCCTGCCAGCCAAGCCCAAAAATATGACCCCGATGCCGAATACATCCGCGAGTGGCTACCAGAGTTACGCAGCCTCGACACCGACCAGTTGTTGAGCGGCAAAATTGCTAAGGAAGATTGCGATCGCTGGACTATCCCACCCCGATCGTTGATCACAAGAAACAGCAGCAAATTTTCAAACAGCGTTATAGCCAGCAGAAGGCAGGAACTTCCTAGTGCCATCCGCTGGCAATGCTGACCTCGCGCTGGAGAAATTTATTAGGTTGCATGGCATAGAGTGCTTGAATCCAACGCCATTGCTCCGTTAGTCCGTCTGGCAAGGAGACTTGGGGATTGTATGCCAGCAAGGTTTTGGCTTTGGTGACATCCGCTGCAGTGTGACGGGCATCTCCGAGGGCTCGATCGCCATATTGCCGCTGAATTGGCTGTCCAACGATCGCTTCCATGGTTTCCAGGATTTCCATCAGCCCAACTCGACTGCCGCCACCAATATTAAACACTTCGCCCACGGCGGTTGCGGTGGTTGCCGCCGCCAAGTTTGCCGCAACAGCATCGGTAACGTAGGTAAAGTCCCGCGTTTGCTGACCATCTCCATAGATAGGAATTGGCTGGTTTTGTAGTACCGCTTTGAAAAATTTGTGGAATGCCATGTCGGGGCGTTGGCGCGGACCATAGACGGTGAAATAGCGCAATGCTGTCACGGGGACTCCAAAATTGTGGTGGTACAACCAGCACAGCCGCTCTGCTGCCAATTTGGTGATGCCATAGGGAGAAACGGGTTCGGGGGGCAGGGTTTCGTAGGTTGGTAGCGTTTCAGCATTGCCGTAAACCGATGAAGTGGAGGCAAAGACGATTCGCTGCAAATCCTGGGCATCCCTTGCGGCTTCCAGAATTACTTGGGTGGCGTTGATATTACGATCGGTGTAGGTGCGAAATCCCTCTCCCCAACTGGCTCGGACTCCCGCCTGCGCCGCTTGGTGGTATATCACTTCTATCCCATGGAGCAAGGTTGACCAATTGACTCGTTGAATATCCCCTTCAATCAACTCAAACAAGGGATGGTGTATGAAGTTAGCAATATTACGATATTTCAACATTGGGTCGTAGTAGCTGTTGAAATGATCAATGCCAATTACTCGTTCCCCTCGATCGAGTAATGCCTCTGCTAGATGAGACCCAATAAATCCTGCGACGCCAGTGACGATACTGCCCATAGATTTCCAACCAGTTCGTTTATCAGATTGAGCTTGCTCAATCGTTTTAGCCATTAATTCGACTAAATGTTTGGCGGATTTTACGGATTATTTGCCGCCATGACCGATCGACTGGGGGAGTGTCATCCATGGGAACCACAGATTCACCTAAATAGCGGTAATGTTTCCAAATTTGCCAGTAGGGGCAGCCGGGCTGAATCCGGAAGCCTGCCCAGTGAAGATATTGCAATGGTTGATTGGTTTGGGGGTCAAATAGTCGATGGTCTTGCTCGATAAAATGGGGACTGCCAGCCCAATTTCCGGGCGCTTTACCGGGTCTACGGACGATATTAAATCGTCGGGGAACCCGTTTCAAAATCATGTAGTTGATGATCGGTTGGTCAGAGGTTTTTTGGGAAAAGTCGAAATAGTTGGGATGTGCCGCACATTCCGCAAATGTTTCGTAGAGCATGGCTTCCGAAATCAGATTCTTCTTCGACCCCCAAAACCCACCATTAAAAATATCTTGACAGTCCGCCTCAGTTAACGCCCCTTCATCAAACACAGCCGGAGTGAACACATTTTTGATACCCCCCGCGTATTGGTAATCAGAGCAGATGAAATCGTACTTTGCTAAATAATTCAAATTGTTAATAATTTTCTCAAACACCACAATGTCGGTGTCGATGTAGAGAAATTCATCAAACTCACCATACCAGCAGGCTTGCTTGCGGAACTGATTAGGACGGGCAAAAAAGCGATCGCCAAAAACCTCATGTAGCTTCTTAGACAAGCGATCGATAAACTCCAAATCCCCATACACCTCAACTCCATAGGGTTGTAGAATCTCTGCCACTTGGTGATAATGGGCGTCGTAGGGAATCAGTACCACTGGCGTGTGAGGGTCATAGACTCGAATACTTTTGAGTAGGGCGATCGCCTGCTCCGTCACTCGATCGTTGGCGGTGATGTAGATTCCACGACTCATTGAAAAATCCTCATTTAAATAGACTCAGCAATGCCAGCCTTAGTCAACTGACATGCGCTTTAGAGTTCCCAGATTGGAACAGATAGGATTCCTCAATCAGCTAATCCAGAATGCAGGAGCGTTCCAGTGCTTGACTCAGCAATGCTTGATATTCTACATCGGAGACTAAGTGTGCACCAAAGCGTTCTAGATGGGGGTTGTTCATTTGGGCGTCGAATAGAAGAAAGTGGCGCGATCGCAACCGTTCCACCAATTTCACCATTGCCACTTTAGAACCATCGGGGATGCGGTAAAACATGGATTCTCCAATGAATGCACCCCCCAGAACAATGCCCAGTATGCCACCCGCCAACTGATCGCCCTGCCACGTCTCAAAGCTGTGGGCAAACCCGGCAAGGTGCAGTTCCCAGTAGATCTGCCGTAATTCTTCAGAGATCCAGGTTGTGTCTCGATCGGCACACCCTGCGACTACCGCCTGAAAATTCCGATCCACCGCAACCGTAAAGCGTTTCTGATTTAACACCCGCTGGAGCGATCGGGGGTAGCAAAATCGATCGTCTAAGGGAATCAGTGCTCGCTGGCGACTGGAATACCAGGACAGGCGATCGCCCGTCTCACTTGCCATCAAGAAATACCCCTGGGAGTATCCTTGAACAATAGCGGAAATGTCATACTGAATGTCGGACACCTGCGGTTGTGTGGTTAGTTGGTTGACGATTAATCGCACAGTTGTTTGCGAACCTCAAGCCTAGCAAGAGAGTGATCCTCATGGCTGACCCGATCGAACCCATTACCCTACCTCCAGTCCGCAATCCTCTACAAGAAGGGGAGTGGTTGCAGCAAGCGCTGCATCAGTGGCTCAATCGAGAGTTTATCCCAGAACCCGTCAATCAAGTCATTGCCCAACGCGCTGCCCAAGTGTTTGTGCGCCAGCGGATGGAGGGTGAAAATGATGTGGGTTCCTTGGTGATCGCCATTGTGACAGAAATGCAAGCCTTTGACTTTTCCCAGAGTTTTCATAGTGAATTCTCAATCGCTAATGCAGTCAGTGATCTATTGTTGGCGAGTTTGGGCATCGATCGCTGCTGTGGAAATTAGGGATTGGTTAGGCAGGCGGATAGTAAAGGTAGTTTGCCGACAGAAACAGGATAATCGTTAAAAATTTGCTGTAGTATTTAACTACAGTAAGCCCATCGGTAAACTGATGTTTTGTCGCTTTGATCGGGCGATCGCCCATTCTCCTGGTCAAACCCTCAGATCCCCGGCTTCTCCGAAGAAGCCGGGGATCGGGCAACAGGATTGCTTGGTAGGATTAGGATTTGTTGGGTCAGCATTTTTTCAGGACAGTCATGTGAGGTAAGCATCCGTGGGCATTGTTGTTGAAAACGTCTCTAAGCAATTTGGCAGCTTTCAAGCGGTTGAGCAAGTCAGCCTTGAGGTAAAAACAGGGTCGCTCGTTGCTCTTTTGGGTCCATCTGGCTCTGGTAAATCGACCTTGCTTCGCCTAATTGCCGGGTTAGATATGCCCGATGAAGGCAAGATTTTCCTCACCGGACGCGATGCCACCTACGAAAGTGTGCAAGACCGCAACATTGGCTTTGTATTTCAGCACTATGCCCTGTTTAAGCACATGACGGTGCGCAAGAATATTGCATTTGGCATGGAGATTCAAAAAACCCCGAAAGCACGAGTGATGAGACGGGTGGAAGAATTGCTGGAATTGGTGCAATTAACCGGGTTGGGCGATCGCTATCCCTCCCAACTTTCCGGCGGGCAACGCCAACGAGTCGCCCTCGCCCGCGCGTTGGCGGTCGAACCCAAAGTCCTGCTGCTAGACGAACCCTTTGGTGCACTCGATGCCAAAGTGCGCAAGGATCTGCGGATTTGGCTGCGTCGCCTGCACGACGAGGTCCACGTCACCACGGTCTTTGTCACCCACGACCAGGAGGAGGCGATGGAAGTTTCCGATGAAATCGTAGTGATGAATAAGGGACGGGTGGAGCAGATCGGCACACCTGCCCAGATCTATGACAACCCTGCCAGCGCCTTTGTCATGAGCTTCATCGGTCCGGTCAATGTCCTGCCCAGCACCTCCCGCATCTTTGAGGGCAATGGCTTTGATTCCCCCCACCCCGAAGTCTTCCTACGACCCCAGGATGTGGTGATCGAGGTTGAGCCAAATGGCACAACCGTTGAGGCGCGGGTGAGTCGCTTGATCCATCTGGGCTGGGAGGTGCAGGCGGAGTTGATGTTGGATGATGGGCAGGTGGTGACAGCACATTTGAGTCGCGATCGCTTTGACCAACTCAACCTCGAACCCCAACAACGGGTCTACGTCAAACCCAAAGATGCAAAGGCGTTTCCGTTGTACTACTCGATCTAAGGATCGCAAATTAATTAATCTGGAATATTTTTGAGAGAAGCGCGCGGAGCCGCGCTTCTCTCAAAAAATATTCGGTTTTATTTAATC
>JAAUSV010000053.1 GCA_012032525.1 Leptolyngbyaceae cyanobacterium SL_7_1 | reverse complement strand
AATAGAGCTTTGAGGCTGGCTTTTTGATAGCTACTAGGCATTAAGCAGAGGAGGCTATACACTAGCCCTTGGGCGTGTTGAAGAATGGTTTCCATGACCGTCTTCTGATTTTTTTGCTACGCCCTTTCTTTCAGATTTTGCCTCCTTTGGCAACCCTTATTGAGAATGGTGCAAGATCTCAGCTAACGTTTTATCGCTTATTTCTAAATCTGAACTGTCCCCTGTGGAACCAACTGAGCCACTCCATCCCACCACGCCGTCAACATGAGGCGTCAACATGACTACTCTTATTTTAACCGGGGTGCATTGAGAAGTAACTTACCCTAGAAATAGGGAACTGATGGGAAATTTATGCCCTACGAACCGCTTCATCATAAGTATCGACCTCAAACCTTTGCTGACTTAGCGGGGCAGGAAGCGATCGCCACTGCTCTATCTAATGCATTGCGCCAACAACGCATTGCACCAGCCTATCTGTTTGTCGGGGCGAGGGGTACTGGCAAAACCTCTAGCGCTCGCATCTTTGCCAAATCCTTAAATTGTTTGAATGAAACAGTGCCCACCGCTAACCCCTGCGGGATTTGCGAAGTTTGTCGTCGGATCACCAACGGTTCGGCATTAGACGTCATCGAGATCGACGCGGCTAGCAATACTGGAGTCGATAACATTCGCGAATTGATCGAACGCGCCCAATTTGCCCCTGTGCAGTGCCGTTACAAAGTCTATGTGATCGACGAGGTGCACATGCTGAGTACGGCGGCGTTTAATGCCCTGCTCAAGACATTGGAAGAACCCCCCGATCGGGTTGTGTTTGTTTTAGCCACCACCGATCCACAAAAGGTTTTACCAACGATTATTTCCCGTTGTCAACGCTTCAATTTTCGGCGTATCCCATTGGAGGCAATGATTAGCCACCTAACGATGATCGCCCACAAAGAGGCGATCGCCATTGTGCCAGAGGCAATTCAACTGATTGCCCAGCTTGCCCAGGGTGGACTGCGCGATGCCGAAAGCCTACTCGACCAATTGAGCCTGTTGGACGGAAAAATTACTATTGAGCGAGTGTGGGAACTGGTGGGGGCTGTGCCGGAGCGGGAGTTGCTGAGTTTATTGCAAGCGATCGCCCATAACCAACCTGCCGCTGTGCTCGACCAACTACGCCAGTTAATGGATCGAGGGCGGGAACCATTAATCGTGCTGCAAAATTTGGCAAGTTTTTATCGAGATTTACTGATTGCCAAAACCGCGCCCGATCGCCATGATCTAGCTACCCTGACCGAGGAAACGTGGACAGAGCTATGCGAATTTGCTGCCGACACCAGCGTGGAGTGGATTACAGCCGGGCAGCAGCGACTGCGGACGAGCGAAGCACAGGTAAAACACTCAACTCAGCCGCGATTGTGGTTGGAAGTGACCTTGATGGAGCTATTGCCCTCAGCGATGGTGAAATCGGGCGATCGCCCTGCCCTGCCAATTAACCAACCCTCCAACGGCGATCAGGTGCTTGTCAAAGGAACGCCTCCCCTGCCAATCCAATCAACCCCCAGCCCTGCACCTGCGGCTGCTCCCCCCAGTCCACCTCTAGCCGAATCAATCACTGTTCCGACAGTTGAGCCCATAGCACCCTCCCCTGTCACCCAACCCGTCCCTCCACCCGATCCACCCGATCCCCCACCGATTCGGCAACAGGCTGAGCTAGAGCAGTTGTGGCAAGAGGTGTTGAAGCGAATGGAACCGCGAGGCACACAGATGTTGCTGAGACAGCACGGGCAGCTCTTGGAATTTACTGGGACAGAAGCCCGCGTCGGGACGATTCAACAGTGGTATCAAACTGCCAAAGATCGGTTGGCACGCATTGAAGCAGCTTTTCAAGTCGTGTGTGAGCAACCCGTCAAGGTTCGCTTGGAAGTGTCCAATCCTGCGCATGCATCTCCATCTCCGGCAGCAAATGAGCGATCGCATCCTTCACCAGCCTCAACAGAGCCGAGTGCTCCCATTCCTTCCACTCCACCCCCCCAAGCACAGCCCTCCTCCGGCAACTCTGCTCCACCGCCGCCCCCCAACTCAACTAGCGTCCTAGAACCGCCCGAAGTTTCCCCACCTCTAATCAAACCAAAAGCAGATCTTGATCTACAGATGCCTTGGCAAGAGGAAGATGAGGCGCTGAGAGCGGCTCGAAGTTTAGCGCAAATGTTTAATGGTCAGCTCGTTAATCTAGAAGATGAGCTGCAATCGGCGAATGGATTGGAGATCTCGATCGATCCTGAAAGCAGTGCCCTAGTCGATTCTGACGAAGATCACGAAGTTCCGTTTTAGCTCTCTTGCGGTGACGACAGCTAACTCCCCAAAACCATTGAGGCGCTTTGTGGGCGTGCAAATCACGCCCACAAAGCGCCTTCATCCTAACGATCTTAGCGGTGGCGGTCTATCGACATTAATATCGATTAGACATTAATAAAGTCAGCGGGTACACCGCTTAGCGAACTTGCTTGTACATTTTTGATCAGCGCCAACTGTTCACTGCCCACAGAGATTAGGGTGTTGTTGCCTTGTTGAGTCAAGGTCAGGTTGCCAACGTTTAACCCACCAGCCAAGCCCAAGAGATCTTGACCTTTGACAAAATCTTCAATTACATCCCGTCCCAGTCCTAGACCAATCACAAAGATGTCGTTGCCAGCTCCACCAAACACTCGATCGCTACCAGCACCGCCGTTGAGCGTATCATTGCCGTTGCCGCCACTCAATCGATCGTTGCCTGCGCCACCCAGCAATCGGTCGTTCTGATTGCCACCGGAGAGGATGTCATTGCCGTTGCCGCCAGTGAGAACGTCTCCACCATCGCCACCGTTTAACCGATCGTTGCCGTCGTCTCCAAACAGGCGATCGTTGCCCGCATCACCGTTGAGTTGGTCATTACCAATCCCCCCGCGCAACACGTCATTCCCTGCTCCACCAAACAGCTTGTCGTGCCGTTGTCGCCACGCAGGTTGTCGTTGCCATTGCCACCCCGCAGGCGATCGTTGCCATCCCGCCCACTGATCACATCATTGCCGTTCAAGCCATCAATGTTGTCAGCGCCGTTTGTCCCTGTAAGATTGTCGTTACCGCCGCTGGGGCTGTCACTACCATCATCGTCGTCGTCGTCATCGTCGTCATCGTCATCGTCATCGTCGTCGTCATCAAAGAAATCATTTCTCTCTGCAACGCGAACACTGAGCCTACCGAACAAATCGTTTAGATCGCCCACATCCTCGATGTCGGCATCTTCCAAAATCTCGACTTCCTCGTCAGTCAGGACGATCACCAACTCCCCCGTCAAATCCCCAGCGTCCAGATCGTCCAGATCGTCCTCTTCGACGAATTCAATATCCCTGAACAAGGCGTTGTAGTCGTCGAGGTCATCTAGATCTTCTAGCTCTTCTAGTTGATCTTCATCGAGAACAGCGAGCACATTAGAAATGATATTGACATCTTCTAGTTCGTCAATGTCTTCTTGATCAATGAAGGTCAGTCCAACTAAAATGCGATCTAAATCTTCAATATCATCGATGTCTTCAACGTCATCATCATCGATAACAATGACGATTTCTCCATTAAAATCGTCTTCGTCAACGTCATCGAGATCATTCTCTTCCAGGAACTCAATACTTCTAAATAAACCGGCAAGCTCTTCGCTATCCTCTAAATCATCAAAATCATCAGCATCGTTCACCAATAGTGTGATACTAGCCATGCGTTAAACTCCTCAAGGCGATTTTTAGTAATGTTGTTCTGTTTGCTTTTGTTAAGGTTCTTCACGGTGTGACGGTTGAACCCATAGGACAAAAGCCCTCGTAATTCGAGGAACCCAGGGCGATCGGGTACAACTTAAGCGCTCTAGCAATCTACATTTAGCGATCGTTCAGAGATGAGCATACTACATGTGGAAGAAAATGAATCAAGTTCTCTTCAAACAGTTACATCGAAGCCGCTACTCCTTGCCAGATTGTGGTAAGTGTGTGAGCACAACTTCCCGTTACTGATTGTCCGGCACTGATTGTCCGGCACTGATTGGGTGGAGATCACTCACTTTCCCCCTGTTGTCATCCGTGATTGCTCGGTATTGCTACACCCAGTGACCAGTCCACAAAACAAGTTGTTCCCCAACTGAAAACACGATTTGTCAGATTGCTCTACAGCCAAAGCATTCAGAATCAGGTTTTGGCACCGCTATCACTCTAAGCTCGCCACCATCCTACGACTTCACCCGTATGGCTAATTTCAAACCAATCAAATCCCCCCATGTCCGGTGTTGCCAAATCTTAGAATAAAAGTGTAGCGGCTGCCTTCACCTGCTCGATTGGTGCGATCGATCGGGGCAATCGCGGCAGGCGAACTATGGTGTGGTCATGGCGATTCGACAACGTCAGCATTTGCCCAACTTGGTAGCGATTGTGAATGAGATATCGCTGAGCAACGCCCTTTTCTACGAGCGATCGCGCCAATCGTTCTGTCTCCGCCACAATTGCCGAATTGGATTGAAAGACTCCAATAAATTCAGTGTGCTGAGTGTCCAATAATCGCTTTTGCGCCTGCATCAGCCGTCGTCTGAGCGATCGTAGGCGATCGATCAATTGCGTATGTCCGGCAACGTCTTGATATTTGAGCCAAAGCTTGAAGATCCAGGCAAGCCAATCGCCCAAGGCCATTGGCATTTCTAGAAATCGCAACAAGTGCCCAGTCGGAGCAGTGTCTAATACAATCAAATCCTGTTGGTTCGCCTCCAGTTGCTCCATCACCGAAATCAGCGCCAACATCTGATCAATTCCCGGCAAAGCTTGCGCCACCAGTTGCCGCCAAGCTTGGGGAGTGTAGGCAAGGGCGAGGGTGTCATCATTGGTTGCGCCACTCATCATCTCTGCCAATTCCCACAGATAGTCTTGCCGAAATTGCTCCAGCAGAATTTTGGCATCGATTTCCTGTGCCGTCAGATTTGCAGTCAAAGCAGTCGCGGCATGGTTTAGGGGGGAACCCAAGGCATCCCCCAAAGAATGAGCCGGATCGATCGAGATCACCCGAACGGAGCGATCGGGATAGTGGGCTGCCATTCCCCAAGCGATCGCCGCTGCCACCGTAGTTTTACCAACCCCGCCCTTGCCCCCGACAATCAGCAATCGGCGACCCTCTGCCACAAAATCACTGAGACTGGGAAATTCTTTGGCAGGCAGTTCCACCGTGGCAAGTGTGGACTGCCAACCCGTGAATTCACAGACGGGTTGCATCTGGGTCATCAACCGATCGAGGGCGATCGCGCCCACGGGTTCCTCGACTTGTTGAGGAATCACCACCACAGGGTTTGGTTCCGCCAACTGGCAAAACTGTTGGAGCAACTGTTTTTGGGCGATCGCGTCGTCTTTCCCAGTCACCTGATTAACAAACACCCCACCCACCGGAATGTGTAATGGTTTGAGCGCGGTTAGGAATCGCTGAGTTTCTTGAAAGCTCATGGATTCGGCGATCGCCACCACCAAACATGCCGTTCTTTCCCCATCCTGCAACAGTTGCCGACCAGCCGCTAAATCAGCCTTCATGTCCACCAAAAACTGGTCTACATCATCGGGAACATAGCGTCCCGTTAAGCCCTGACTGACGGCTCGGTGTTTCTGCTGAAATAGGTCCAACGCATTGAGAAATTCATCTAAAAAATCCATCAACCCTAGTAGATTCAACGTGTGACCACTGGGAGCCATGTCTACCACCACCCGATCGACCCCCGGCTCCCGCAGCAACCGTTGAATTTCCAAAATCCCCATCAGCTCATCTAGTCCGGGCCAACTCAGATTCCACACGGGGCTGAGATCCGATCCCTCCACAAAACTTCCTCGCTCCACCAAACATTCCAACACGGTGCCGTAGCGGGTTTTGAATGCCTGCAACAAAGCCTCTGCATCCAATGCCCGGATGCGCAGATTGGGTAGATCTGCCATGACCACAGGCGTGTCCCCCACCGCCATCTGCAACACATCCCCCAAAGAATGCGCTGGGTCAGTGGAAATCAGCAGCATCTCCTCCTGGGGAAACTGCTGCGCCCACTGGCGGGATAACCCACAGGAAAGGGTGGTTTTCCCTACTCCTCCTTTGCCGCTGATCAGTGCCAAACTCAGTCTCTGATAGGGTTCTAGGGTCATAGCAATCTTCCAATCACGACGTAACGACTCGTACACAGAGAGACTACCCAACAAATCCCGATCGCTATACTTGAGGGACTAGACGGGGCTGAGCGGGGCTGAATTTTATGAGCGAGTTATTTGAAGGGTTTGAGCAATTACTAGAGCTGGCGAAGACCTTTGAAGAAAAAGTCCAATCGGGGGAAATTTGGACGGAATTTCAATTTGCCACCCGTGAATTGGGCAACATTCCGCCCCAAGGCAATATCCCCAACCCCACCGTGCAGCGGCGATCGAACCCGACCAGCCGTCCTACGACTCCCCGTCCCACAAACGATGTCATCATCACCCCACCCCCAGCAAACTCCGTTCCCGCTTACTTAAAAGATGTGGGCGGGCTAGCGGCGGTGCTGCGAGAGTTGCGAGAACTAATCGAGATTCCCCTCAAACGCCCAGACCTGCTGACCCGTCTTGGCTTGGAGCCGCCCCGTGGCGTCCTCCTGGTCGGTCCTCCAGGAACAGGCAAAACCCTCACCGCCCGTGCTTTGGCAGAGGAATTGGGGGTCAACTACATCGCCATTGTCGGACCCGAAATCATGGGCAGATACTACGGAGAAGCCGAAGCCCGGTTGCGCAGCTTGTTTGAAAAGGCAACCCGATCGGCTCCTTGCCTTGTGTTTATCGACGAAATTGATAGCCTTGCCCCCGATCGCGCCAAGGTGGAAGGCGAAGTCGAAAAAACGGGTTGTTGCCCAGCTACTCAGCCTGATGGATGGCTTTGCCAAAACCAACGGCATTGTCGTCCTCGCCGCCACCAACCGTCCCGACCACCTCGATCCCGCGCTGCGTCGTCCCGGACGGCTCGATCGCGAAGTCCAGTTTCGAGTCCCCGATCGCGAGGGTCGGTTGGAAATTCTCCGCATCCTCACCCGCTCAATGCCGCTCGATCGCTCCGTGGAATTGGAGGCGATCGCCGATCAATCCGTTGGCTTAGTCGGGGCAGATTTGAAAGCCCTCTGTCAAAAAGCGGCTTACACCGCCCTACGGCGGTACGTGCCCTCCCTCGATCATCCCGTTCCCACGACGATGACAATTACCAAAGCCGACTTTCAGGCAGCCATCAAGGCAGTGAAACCCTCGGTGTTGCGATCGGTGGAAGTGGAATCGCCCAACGTCTCCTGGGAGCAGATCGGTGGATTGGAGCAGGTCAAACAAACCCTGCAAGAGTCGGTGGAAGGGGCACTGCTTTACCCAGAACTCTATCAACACACGGGGGCAAAAGCGCCCAGAGGAATTCTCCTGTGGGGTCCGCCGGGAACGGGCAAAACCTTACTTGCTAAAGCGGTTGCCTCCCAAGCCCGCGCCAACTTCATTGCGGTAAATGGTCCCGAATTGTTGAGTAAATGGGTGGGTGCAGCAGAACAGGCGGTGCGCGAGTTATTTGCCAAAGCGCGGCAAGCGGCTCCCTGTGTGATTTTTGTCGATGAATTGGATACGCTAGCACCCGCGCGAGGCAGCTTTCAGGGGGATTCGGGGGTGAGCGATCGCGTGGTCGGACAACTGCTGACCGAGTTAGATGGTTTGCAGGATTGTTTGAATGTCCTGCTGATTGGCGCCACCAATCGCCCAGAGGCATTGGATACTGCCCTGCTCCGTGCTGGACGCCTCGATCTACAGATCAAAGTTGATCTGCCAGACTTTGCCAATCGCCTAGCGATCCTCAAAGTTCACAATCAGAACCGTCCGCTGGCAGAGGTCAACCTGGAGACGTGGGCAGCGCAAACGCAGGACTGGAATGGCGCAGATCTGGCGTTGTTGAGCAACCAAGCGGCTCTAGAAGCGATTCGGCGCTATCGGGCTGAAGGGCAGACTGACCCGGCAACCATTCAAATTACATCTGATGATTTTGCGATCGCCCATCAAGTCCTAGCTAGTCAAAAGGCGTATGCCTGAGGGTTTTACCGAACCCAGCGCCAGGTTTCATCAAATCTCAATGATGAGGGGTGATTCACTCAGTGTTTCCCCCACACTTGCGGCAACCCCTGCATCAGGTTTCCGCGTTTGTCCCTACGCTCTCCTCATCCGCCACCGCCTATAGTGCATGAAGTATCTCGTTAGGTAACTTTCATGGCTGTAGAAAAAGTAAACTCCTCGTCTAGCTTGGCGGAAGTCGTCGATCGGATTTTGGACAAAGGTATCGTGGTTGACGCCTGGGTACGAGTCTCCTTAGTGGGAATCGAATTGCTGGCGATCGAAGCCCGTGTAGTCATCGCCTCGGTCGAAACCTATTTGAAATACGCCGAGGCTGTGGGTCTGACCACCCAAGCCGCCGTTCCAGCCGCTTAGGGAACCCCTAGGCTCAACTTCTTGTGGGGTGGGCATCTTGCCCGCCCAATCCACCCCCCGATCGACCTATTTATTGGCAGGAGATTCCTTGTGACTGCGCTTAGTAGCCAATGGCAAACCCAACGACGCCAACGCCAAACTGACCGCCTTCAGCGTCAACGAACCGTTCAAAATGCCCTGGTGGTGTTGCAACAACAACGGGTTGAAAATGCCCACCAGCTCCATGGCACCCTGACCCAATTTAAACAAGCCCTCCAGCTTGAAACTCAACTCTTCCTGGAAGCCGCCCATCGACAGCGACGCATCAAAGCAGACCAACAGGGGCGCACCCGGCAGCGATCGCGGCAGACGTTGCGGACCCAAGTGGCTGAATGGCTGGAAGTGGTTGCCCACGAACGTTCGCTGATTGCCAAGCAATTGAGTCAAGACCTGGCGCGATCGCGCCAAGCGCTGCGCCAATCTGTCCTCCAGTTGCGTCAACAGATCCAAACCGATCTAACGGCAATTCAAGCCACAACGCAGCAGGCGCTCCAGCAGCATCAGGGCGATCGGCTTGCCCTGAAACGGCAATTGACTCAAGAACTGGCACTGTTTGTACAATCGCTGGCAGCCGATGTCCAGCTCTACCTAACAGAGCTACACCAGGTGCGCCACCAGCAAGCCCAAGCCTTACACCAACAACTTCAGGGCGATCGCCATCAACTCAGCCTTGAGGTCGAAGCTATGGTTGAGGAATTCACCGATTTTCGGGCGGAACTGCGGCAGTATTGCATGAACTTACACATCCTCGTATGGGGTAACGACCAGTCCAAGGGTGATCAGACTGCGGCACTTCCCCCAACTGAAGCCGCCTTGTCTAACCTATCCTGCAAGCCTGAATTTGTGGCGGAAGCGGCTCCCATCCTCCTGCCAGCGGCAGAGACAACCTTGACCCTAGAAATGCCCCCCATCCCTCAACCCGATGCAACGGCAGTCGAAAAAACAATTTATCACTACATCCACCAAGTCGGAGGAGCACGATTGCCTGAGCTTGAATCGGCATTGCAGCTCAATCGATTTCAAGTTGTGGATGCTTTGCGTACTTTGATTAAACAAGGGTTGATTACCCAACGCGATCGAATTTATCTAATTCAAGAGGATGGAACCCTGTGACCACTGTGCTCAAAGCCAGCCCCCGCCAATTTGTCACCACACCCGCGATCGAACGGGTCGCCCAACGAGCGCTGCGCTATTTACAATCGGGTTTCTCGGTGCATCTGCGAGGTCCGGCGGGAACGGGTAAAACGACGATGGCACTCCACCTAGCAGATTTGCTGGCGCGTCCGATCATGCTGCTGTTTGGTGATGATGAATTTAAAACCTCCGACTTGATCGGCAATCAGTCCGGGTACACCCGCAAAAAAGTAGTGGACAATTTCATCCACAGTGTTGTCAAAGTGGAGGACGAACTGCGCCAACACTGGGTGGATGCCCGCCTCACCCTTGCCTGTCGTGAGGGCTTTACCCTGGTTTATGACGAGTTCAATCGCTCCCGCCCAGAGGTCAACAATGTCCTGCTCTCTGCCCTAGAGGAAAAGTTGCTGGTGCTCCCTCCTAGCCATAGCCGCACGGAGTATGTCCGAGTCAGCCCCCACTTTCGAGCAATTTTCACCTCTAATCCAGAGGAGTATTGCGGCGTTCATGCGACGCAGGATGCCTTGCTCGATCGCCTCGTCACCATCAACATGCCAGAACCGGATGAGTTGACCCAACAGGAAATTACGATTCAGAAAACCGCGATCGATCGTGAAAGCGCCCAAATAATTGTCAACTTGGTGCACTCGTTTCGGCAGAAAACAGGAGCGGACAAGTCCTCTGGATTGCGCTCCTGTCTGATCCTGGCAAAAATTTGTCATGAACATGGCATTGTTGTCACGCCTGAGAATCCTGATTTTCGAGACATTTGCAGTGACATTCTGCTGTCGCGATCGACCCTGCCCCTGTCGCAGGCAACCTCGCTGTTATGGGAGTTGTTCAATCAGACGATCGCTACTGGAACAGGCTCCCAGGCTATCCCCCCTGATTCCCTGCCCCTCCTGCCAGCCAAGGCAACCAGCCATTCCCCCTCCGTTCCCTACGAGCAGGAAGTGTATGGCTACCTAAAGCGATCGCCCTATGCCCGCCCCGCAGAAATCGAAGCGGCACTCCACATCAGTCGATACGAAACCGTGAATGCCCTGCGATCGTTGATTGACAAAAAAATCCTCACCGCCGAAGTCCCCACCAAAGGTTGACCTGATGCTTAATTCCCCCCCGCGCCCCGCCCCGCCCCATCCCATTGCCACCGCCACCCAAGGATCATCCCTTGCCGATGTCCTAGAACGAGTGCTCGACCAAAGGTATTGTAATTGCAGGCGATATTTCCGTCTCGGTGGGTTCCACAGAGCTGCTGAGTATTCGGATTCGCCTGCTGATCTCCTCTGTAGACAAAGCCAGAGAGATCGGCATCAACTGGTGGGAGAATGATCCCTATTTGAGCGGACGATCGCAGCAATTACTGGAAGCAAACAACCAACTCCAGAGCCGGATCGAAGCCTTGGAGGGAGAACTGCGATCGCTTCAAAGCCAGGATGAGGGGCGAGGAGTGGGGAATGAAGGATGAAGGGCACGGGGTTGGATTGCGGCAGGGCAACGCTGGCTTGGCACCCTTGCTGTTGACCGTGGTGGAGTTGATTCGGCAGTTGATGGAGGCTCAGGTGATTCGTCGCATGGAAGCCGATCTGTTAAACGACGATGAGTTGGAGCGGGCAGCAGAGAGTTTGCGCAAACTGGAGGAACAGGTGGTGCACCTGTGTGATGTGTTTGAGGTTGATCCGGCAGATTTGAATATCGACTTGGGAGAGGTAGGGACGTTGCTGCCCAAAGACTCTGGCTACTACCCCGGTGAACCGTCTGCTAACCCAACAATTTTGGAATTGCTCGATCGCCTGCTTCACGCCGGAGTGGTGGTGGAGGGGAACGTCGATCTGGGGCTTGCCCAGTTGAATTTGGTCCATGCCAAGTTGCGACTGGTGTTGACTTCCCAGCCCATTTAACCAAGAGCTGCCATGAGTCATGCATTTTATTTGTACGGCATTTTTCCCGCACCGGGACCCGTGGGATTGACACTGGAAGGACTCGATCGCCAACCCTTGAAAACCCAGACGATTCGGGAATTTACCTTGCTCTACTCCGACGCCCAACAGGAACGCTACCTCACCAGTCGGCGCAATCTCCTGGGGCATGAGCAAGTGCTAGAACACGCCATGACAGAGGGATATCGAACCCTCTTGCCCCTGCAATTTGGCTTGACAATCCACAGTTGGGACTCCGTAGACCAACAACTGTTGACGCCCCAACGCGAGGCGCTGAATCACCTCTTCACCAAACTAGTCGGACGCCGAGAGGTCGGGGTGAAAGTGTTCTGGCAGCCAGAGGCAGAGTTAGAACAACTGATGACAGACAACCAACTGCTGAGAACCCAGCGCGATCGCCTACAGGGCAGTACGCTGAGCATGGATCAAGTCATCCACGTTGGGCAGGCAATCGAACTTGCTATCGAGGCGCGTCAACAAGCCATCATCCAAGTCTTTCAACAAACGCTCAATCCCTTGGCGATCGAAACTGTTGAAAACACCCTGCTCACCCACACCATGATCTACAACGCCGCCTACCTGATCCCGTGGGAGGACGAATCCCCATTCGGCAAACAGGTGGAAGCCCTCGATCGCCAATTTGAAGGACGCCTAAAAATCCGCTATAACAATTTGACAGCGCCCTACAACTTTGCTCGACTAGGAGAGTAAAGGGTTGTTAGCTATTGGCTGTTGGCTGTTAGGGGTTGCAGATAAATAATGTACGAATGCTCTAAATCTGTAGGGGCGAACGGCCGTTCGCCCCTACAGGGAACAATGGGATACTCTATTTCTATGCACATCCCCTAGCTGTCATCCTCCCGTCTTCCCTATGACCACGATCGCCATCGATTTTGGCACCAGCAACACCCTTGTCAGTCTGTGGGAGCCCGATATTCAAGCGGCAACGTCTCTGCGGTTTGCTCAGCTTTCGCGGTTATTTAAGGGAATAGATGCCACGGGTAGCGTTGTGGATATTCCGGTGGTGCCGACGGTGATGTTTCTCGATGCGACAACGGGATGGATGGTGGGGGAGCAAGTGCGATCGCAACGACTGGGGTTAGCCCAACCCGATCGCCTCTTCAAAGCCTTTAAGCGCGATTTTGCCGCTGATTTCCAACCGCCGCCACGGCAGATCGATGGACAGTCCTACAGCATCGCAGCGGTCTGCGAACATTTTCTCAATCAGCTTTGGCAGAGCCTGCAAGCACAACAGATTTATCCATCCCAGGTGATTTTTACCATTCCGGTGGAAGCATTTGAGCGATATCTCACCGGGTTTCAGGCGATCGCTGACCAATGGGGAGTAGCGGCGCGGTTTGTAGACGAGCCTACGGCGGCAGCGTTGGGATATGCCGTCCAACGTCCGGGGGCGCTGGTGCTGGTGCTAGATTTTGGCGGCGGCACACTGGATCTGAGCTTGGTGCGCACGGTGGCTATCTCAGCCAACCCGATCCACACCGCCGAAGTGGTGGCAAAATCAGGCGCATATGTGGGGGGTGAAGAGGTCGATCGCTGGATTGTTGAGCACTATCTGCGGCAACTGGGCAACTCGCGAACTGCGATCGGAGAAGTGGGCTGGCACAACTTGCTGGCGATCGCCGAACGATTGAAGATTCGCCTCTCCAGTGTCGATCGGGCCACAGAGAGCTGGCTAGACGAAACTAGTTTCATGTCCTACGAGATTTGCCTCGATCGGGCTCAGCTCGAAGACATTCTGGAGACCCAGCAATTGCTTGAGCAGGTGCGGCAGGCAATGGACGAAGTGTTGGCGATCGCCCTTGGCAAGGGCATCCGCAAAGCTGACATCGAACGGGTGTTGTTGGTGGGAGGCAGTTGTCTGATCCCCAGTGTGCAGCAACTCGTTGTCTCCTACTTTGGACGACAACGGGTGCAGGTGCACAAGCCCTTTGAGGCAGTGG
This sequence comes from Leptolyngbyaceae cyanobacterium SL_7_1, assembly GCA_012032525.1. GTDB lineage: Bacteria > Cyanobacteriota > Cyanobacteriia > Elainellales > Elainellaceae > JAAUSV01. The sequence goes on along the minus strand of JAAUSV010000053.1, from coordinate 5,552 downwards.
TTCACGGCGCACTGATGCTCAGCCAAGTCCAACAACTCGACGATTACTTGCACCACAGCTACGCTATTCACCTGTGGGAACCCTATGCCCGCACCCATGCCTACTACCTACTGTTTGAACGAGGAACCGCCTATCCCTGCACCCGCGCCGAACCCCTGATTCTACAGGTTGCCAGCGAAGGACAATCCGAAATTCGGCTGGACATTGGAGAAGTCGCCAGCACAACCGCGGCGGAAGTCGTCTACGACGCCCAAGGTCGGATGACCAGCACCGCCTTGAATCGCCATGAAACCTACCGATCGCTCGATCAGAGCCACGACCAAGTCTGCATCGCCCACCTCACCCCAGTCGGACAGGTGGGAGTCGATCGAGTCTCTGTGCAGTTTGAGGTAGACGAATATCGAGTGCTCCTGGCAACCGTACGAGATTTGCTCACCAATCAAGTGTTAGTAGACCGCAAAGCGATCGCCACCCTGCGATGACATCTCCTTCTAATCCAACTCCCGCCTACCTTCCAACGCCCGCGCCAGCGTCACCTCATCGGCATACTCCAAATCCCCACCCATTGGCAATCCAAAGGCGATCCGAGTCACCTTGGTAAAGGGTTTGAGGAGTTGCCCAATATAGAGCGTTGTGGTGTCGCCCTCAATGCTGGGACTGATGGCAAGAATCACCTCTTGAATTTTCTTCTGACTGACCCGCTTGATCAGGGGTGAAATGTGGAGTTGTTCGGGACCGATGCCATCCATCGGCGAGATCAAGCCGCCTAGCACATGATAGAGACCGGGATATTCGCGGGTTTTCTCGATCGCAATCACATCTTTAGAATCTGCTACCACACAAACAATGTGGGAATCGCGGTTGGGCGCACGACAAATCTCACACACTGGCTCCGCTGAAAGGTGGAAACACTCCGAGCACACGCCCACTTGCTTTTTCGCATCTAGCAGCGCTTGGGCAAGGGCTTGTACTTCCATTTCAGGTCGTTTGAGAATGTGCAATGCCAACCGTTGGGCAGACTTGGGACCAATCCCAGGTAAGTGTTGTAGTTGCTCGATCAGACGAGCCAGCGGACGAGTATAAACCTTGAGCCTCCTTAGGTTCGATCGCTGGGGTATTCTTCCATCATGCCATTGATCCTTGATTTCGGGGTGCGGCGAGCTAGGGGACAAGCCCGGTTTCGATCGCCGCAGGTTCCAATACAGCACCATGGCTCAGCGGCACGATCGGTGCATCTGCCAGACCTTCTAGATCCACTGAATCGAGCAAACTTTCCCAATCCTCAACCAACGTGGTGTCCTCTGGATTTTTTTGGCGGAGAGTTGCAAGGGAGGCGAGGGTTTCATGCCAAATCCCGGCAGCCGCATAGAGCGTTGGATAGCTCCGTTCATCTGCCTCACCAATTTGCGAGGCTAGTTCTGGGTCTTCAATCCGCTGCATCCAGCCTTCAACGAGGGGATTGGCATCGTCTACGTTACACAGTAGGGAAACCGACCAACTATAGACCCCATTGACTGCCAGGGGTTCCACTGTTTCAGGGATAGGGATCTCTATAATTTTGCCGCTGTCACGGATATCTTCTGGCAAATCTAACATTGCTTCATATAAAAGGTCACCGTGTTCACTCTGCAAATCCACTCGGATCTTATTCACTGTGGTGGGAGAGATGTAGACAAATAAAGTTGGGTGAGCACTTGTGGTCAATTCCACTTCAACCTCGCCTCGCTCTGCCACTTCTGAAGTCGTCGGTGTAATTAGGGGAATCAAATCAACGTTAGAAGGAATGCCATCTTCTATACAACCGCCACGGGCAATATCGGGGAGTTGATTGCGCGATGGTCGAGAATTACGCATTGTGAAACCAAGTCGTTGGGCAACCAAATCAGGCTGGGAACGGGAGGGAACAGGCGATCGAGCGGATGCGCTGTAAGCAAGCCCAGATGCACTCAATCCCGTCAACCACTCTAAACCCAGCGTTGTCACAAGTATTGCCAAGGTAAGATGCTTCGCCATAGTGTTTTTAGGAATTCCTCGATTCACAAGCTTATACGTTAGATATGCAACTCGCGTCATCTATGTAAGTCCGAACAACTGTCCATCGATCGACGAGGTAATTAGTATTATGTCGAACAAGCATTCCATTCGGTAAGGATAGATTCTTAAGGAAAAGAACAAATTCCCAATTCAATCATTCTGCTTAACGAAAATTAAATTCTAGCCTCCCTGGTGGCAGGAAATTGTATCAATTGCCAACGTCAGTATTCAGAGGAAAAGCAATCCTTGACCCCAAATCGCCGTAAGATGGAACTCGACGTCTGCGTTTGCCGAGTAAATCTGTGAAACTGTTTGTTTTTCATACTCCTGAACTGACTCCCCCAAATCGGGTCCCTGACTGTGCGATCGCCATCGACGTCCTCCGCGCCACCAGCACGATCGCCACTGCCCTTGCCAACGGAGCTGAGGCGGTGCAGGTGTTTAGTGACATGGCTCAGTTGATGCAGGTGAGTGACCAATGGCAACCCGATCGTCGCCTGCGGGCTGGGGAGCGGGGTGGAGCAACGGTCGAGGGTTGTGACTTGGGCAACTCTCCTTTAGATTGCACCCCAGAGCGAGTCCACGATCGGCGGTTATTTATCAGCACCACCAACGGAACTCGCTGTTTGGAGCGCGTACGGGATGCCAGCACAGTCCTGACGGCGGCGCTGATCAATCGCCAAGCTGTGGTCAATTATTTATTAGACAAGCAACCCGAAACCGTGTGGCTAGTGGGATCGGGATGGGAAGGGGCGTTTGCCCTCGAAGACACAGTGTGTGCGGGGGCGATCGCCCATCATCTCAATTCTCACCAAGACACCGAGATGATTGGCAATGATGAGCTGATCGGGGCGATCGCCCTGTTTACCCAGTGGCAAGGACGCCTGTTAGAGCTGTTGCAGCAAGCCAGTCATGGCAAACGACTTCTAAGACTAAACGCCCACGACGATCTAAAATATTGCTCCCAACTCGATGCTCTGACGGTTCTACCTATCCAACAAGAACCGGGCGTGCTCAAAAAACACTAGAGGTTTTAATTCGGCAACCTGCAACATCAGAACTCCTGTAGGGGCATGGCATGCCCCTACAGGAATGTCTAATTAACGGTGTTTGGTGCGATTGCCATTTCCACCGCCATTACCACCACCATTGCCACCACCATTGCCACCACCATTGCCATTGTGTCCCTCGCCATTGCCTGTGCGACACAGCACCCGTTCCACCACCTTTTCGGGAACTTCTTGCAGGTGGTCAAACTGCCATTGGAATGAGCCAACGCCCAAGGTGAGCGATCGCAATTCCACAATCAGATTATGCATCTCTGCCTGCGGCAAGTGAGCCGCCACCTCATCCCATCCCCGCCAGTTGGGTTTGGCATCGTAGCCCAACACCTGCCCCCGGCGTCCATTCACCAGCCGTAGCACCTTAGAGGTAAATTCACCAGGGATCGAGATGCGCAGCAGCACGATCGGTTCTAACAACTGTGGCTCTCCCTGCCGCATCCCCTCCTGCATGGCTAAGCGAGCTGCCATCCTAAAGGCTTGTTCCGAGCTATCGACGTTGTGGTAAGACCCATCCTTTAACGTCACCTCAACATCCACCACCGGGAAACCCAACGGTCCGTGGGTGAGGTATTCGCGCACTCCGGTTTCCACACCGGGAATGTATTGCTTCGGCACAACCCCACCGACGATCGTTTCTTTAAAGCAAAATCCTTCTCCCCGCGCCACAGGCTGAATGTCGAGATAGACATCGCCAAACTGTCCGTGTCCACCCGTTTGATGCTTGTAGCGTCCATGCACCTTGACCACAGACTTGCGAATCGTCTCTTTGTAGGGCACTTGCGGCAGATGGGTACTCATGGGCAGGTTGTACTTACGCCGCAGTCGATCGAGCGCCACTTGCAAATGAATGTCGCCCTGTCCCCAGAGAATCACCTCGTGGGTATCGCCGTGCTGCTGCCAAAATAGGGAGGGATCTTCCTCTAGCAGTTTGCTCAAGGCACTGCTGAGTTTGACATCATCACTGCGTTTTTCTGGGGCGATCGCCAGCGCATACACCGGGGGAATTGCCTCCGCTTGAGGTAGGGGTTGGGCGATCGGATCACAACTCAACGTTTCACCTGTTTTGGCGTCTAGGCGACCGATCGCCACAATTTCGCCAGCATTGGCTGCCGTCAAGCTCTGGGTGTGTTGTCCCCGCAAGCGATACAACCCGCCCGCCCGACTGCCATTCAGCACCATGCCATCGGTAATCGTTCCTTGCCACACCCGCACCAGTGAAAGCTTGCCCCCCTGCGGGGTGTAGTAGGTTTTGAGCACTTGGGCAAGGGGCGATCGCTCCTTGCCCACGCCCCGGTGCTGCGCAGTTGTTTCTGGCTCTGGAGCCTCGCGCAACAGGGCATCCAGCAAGGGACGCACCCCAAAATCCTGCTCTGCCACTCCAATAAACACGGGCACAATCAGATCGGCTCCCAGTTCCATCTTTAAATCCGCCACGATCTCGTCTTCTGGCGGATTGATGTCGTCTAACAATTCCTCTAACAGATGATCGTCAAAATCTGCCAAGCTCTCCAGCATTTCGGCACGGGCAGCCTGCTCGATCGCCTGCAAACTGGCGGGCAGCGGCACTGGGTTGGCAGGTGCACCGGGGTGGTAGTGGTATGCCTGCTCCGTCACCAGATCAATGAATCCCTTGAGTTGTTCGCCTTGCCCCACGGGGTATTGGTGCAGCACTAACGGACGACTAGACACGGTTTTCAATGCCTGCAAAATCTCTGCAAACCCATCATGCGCCCGATCCATCTTGTTGATAAAAACCAGATGGGGAATTTCCCAATCGTCGAGAAATTGAAACAGCGGAGCCAGCGTCAACACCCGATTGCTATCCGGTTCACAGACCACGATCGCCGCATCCACCCCCATCAAGGCATTCTCGGTTTCCTGGACAAACTCGATCGACCCCGGACAATCGAGGAACGTAAAACAAATGCCGCCGTACTCAGTACTGGCGGCATTTAATTCAACACTCATTTGGCGATCGCGGGCTTCTTGAGCACTATCCCCCACGGTGTTGCGATCGACAACTCTGCCCCTGCGGGAAATGGCTCCAGTGACAAACAACAAACTCTCTAGCAGGGTTGTTTTACCACTCAAATAAGGACCCACGATCGCCACATTTCGTGAGCCGCTAATGATTCTTTCATTCATAGGACGTTCCTCGCTAATTAGAATTTCAAGGAATAGCAAAGCTGACGGAGTAACCCGATCGCTACCTCATGTCAGGAAATGCAAAGATCACAAGTCATCTGTGTCTAAGAAGATGTCTGAGACGGATGAATTGCTTGATGGTTGCCCCCTAAATCCCCCAATTTTGGGGGACTTTGGAGCAAAGAACGGATTGGAAGTCCCCCAATTTTTGGGGGGTTGGGGGGCGGTTCGGATCACAATTTTTCACTTTTCAGACATCCTCTTAAATCACACTGGTCATTCAGATGATTTTGATAAGAATAGAGCTAA
>JAAUSV010000052.1 GCA_012032525.1 Leptolyngbyaceae cyanobacterium SL_7_1 | reverse complement strand
GCCCCTGCCAGCCGATGTGGGGGTGTTGATGCTGACGACAACGGCGAGCGATCGCGTCCCCGTCCTGATTGCCACGGGCAACAGCGATGCCGCAGTCAGCAAAGCTGTGCAATTCCTCGTCCAGTCCCGCGATCAAGAAATTGGTACAGGACACGTGATTTTGGTGTCAGAACTGGCAGAGGTTGAGCCGCCCGCCCCCCGCAACTGGGAAGATTATTTACCCGCCAGCAATTCCTTCAAGCTGAGTGACTTGAAGGACGAAACCGACCAGCCGTTTGAGGATGTGACGGTGTGGGGGTCGCACTCGCCCGCGCTGGATATCCACTTCCGCGCCCTACCGGACGATCGATTTCTCCCCGGCAACACCATTACCCTGCGCTACAGCTATGGTCCGCAGGTGAATCCCCTGACGTCGCTGATTGATGTAGCGATCGATGGGGTGGCACTGGGCGGCAGGCGCTTGAGTTCGGTGGAGGGCGATCGGCAAAAATCGATCACAATGACCATCCCAGAGGATCGAATCAAGCCCAATTCCCGATTGCAAATTGGCTTTCGGCTAGATCCACGGGAGCGGCGCTCCTGTAGTCGAGTGACGGATCAGCAACTTTGGGGGACGATTCACGCCGACACCAGTTTTGATTTGAAACGGGAAACAGCCGTGCAATTGCCCGATCTAAAACTGTTGCAGTTTGGCTATCCCTTTGCCGCCCCGCAGGATTTGTCTACGACGACGATCGCCCTCCCCGCCACCCCCAGCAAAACCGATCTGGCGTTGATGCTGGCGGTGAGTGAACGCTTGGGACGGCTGAGCAAGGCTGATTCCGTCATGTTGGAGACCTACCGGGTCAACCAATTGCCAGAGGAAAACCGCGCCAGCGAACACCTAATTGCCATTGGCACTCAAGGCAAGTTCCCGTTCCCAGAGGTGCTAACGGCAGGGGATTTTGCCTTGGGTAGCGCCTCTTCCCGTCGCCAACAAACCAGCCAAATTCAAGCGCTACCCGATGGAGAAGGGGTGGTGAAGGAAGTGCGATCGCCGTGGAGCGCAGAACAGGTGGTCCTGGCACTGAGCGCCCAAACCGATAGCGGATTGGCGCAGGTACAAAACTTGTTCAACCAAGATTCCCTGTTCTTCCAGTTGCAACAAGATACAGCGTTGATCAGTGCCAACACCGTCAATCCCTCCCCCTATGAAACGGACGATTATACGCTGGAGTTTTTGCAACAATCGACGCCGCAAATGGTGGCGATCGACCCGACATTTACAGGGCAATTGCTGGGACTGTTTCGCGGGAAGTGGTACGTGCTGATTCCGGGTGTGGTGGTGAGTTCGTTATTTATCTACGGAGTGGCACAGGTATATCTCAAGCGTTTGGATAAATTTAGAAATTCGTAACTAATTTTGGGACTAACCAACTACCATGATCAGCTCCTCCAAAACACCGCGCATTATCACTGAGCTGTGGAAACGCTTGAAGATTGGGCTAACTGCCTGGTTAACCGACAGCCTCCCGCAGGGATTCGATCAGGTGCTGCAATGGCTAAACCGTGCTCAGTTGATCTTGATGTTGCTGTGTTTGATCTGGCTGTCTGCCCCGATCATCACCACTCGCCCCTCGTTGTGGCAACAGACGATCGTGGCGATCGGGCTGATTTTTCTAGGGGCATTGATTCTGCATCTGGAGGAGGAAAAGCCAGAGGAGCAAACCAGCCAGCGGTTGCATTTATTGCTGATTTCCATCAGCGTCATCGTGACGCTGCGCTACTTTTACTATCGCACACTCTACACTCTCAACTTCGACAGTTGGCTCGATAGCGCGTTTTCTCTGCTGTTGTATTTGGCAGAGTTATATGCGATCGCCACCATGTTCCTCGCCTATTTTCAAACGCTGAAGGTGCAGCATCGAGAGCCAGTCGATCTCAGCGATGTTTCCCCGGCAGACTTGCCCAACGTTGATGTCTACATTCCCACCTACAACGAGGATGTAGAAATTGTCCGTAAAACCGTGTTGGGGGCGTTGGCGATCGACTATCCAGCCGACAAAAAACAGGTCTATGTCCTCGATGATGGACGGGCAGAAAAATACCGCGATCGGCGAGAAGCCCTGCGGCAGATGTGCGAGGAATTGGGTTGCACCATGCTCACCCGTGATAACAACGATCATGCCAAGGCAGGCAACATCAACACGGCATTGGACAGAACCGATGGCGATCTGGTGTTGATCCTGGACTGCGATCACATCCCCATCAAGGGATTTTTGCAGCATGTGGTGGGGTTCTTTTTTGATTCCCAGGTGGCATTGGTGCAGACGCCCCACTGGTTCTATAACCCTGACCCATTTGAGCGCAACTTAATGACCCAGGGACAGGTTCCCGTGGGCAACGAATTGTTTTACAAGGTGTTGCAGAAGGGCAATGACTTTTGGAATGCTGCCTTTTTCTGTGGTTCGGCGGCGGTGATCCGGCGAGATTATGTGTTGCAGATTGGGGGGATTGCCACGGAAACGGTGACAGAGGATTGCCACACGTCGCTGCGATTGCACTCGCTGGGTTACAAAACCGTGTATTACGACAAGATCATGGTAGCAGGGTTAGCTCCGGAAAAGTTTGCCTCCTACGTGGGTCAGCAAATCCGCTGGGCGCGGGGTATGGCGCAGATTTTGCGCATTGAGAACCCCCTGTTTAACCGCAAGCTAAAGTTACGTCCTGCCCAACGCATTTGTTACTTTAGCGCCACCTCCCATTTTTTCTTTGGCTTTCCCCGGTTGATGTATGCGATCGCTCCCCCATTATTTCTTCTGTTTGGCATCAATGCCGTCAAAGGGTTGGGAGTCGAAACGCTTACCTATGCGTTGCCCCACATCATCTTTTGTATGCAAGCCAATCACATCCCCTACAAACACGTGCGCTTTTCCTTCTGGAATGAGTTGTACGAGTTTGCCCTATCGTTCCAAGCGGGAATTGTCACCCTGTTGGCGATGGTCAATCCCAAGTTGGGGAAATTTAACGTCACTGATAAAGGATTAGTCGTCAACAAACGCAGCTTTGATTTAGAGTCAGTCCGTTACCTAGTAGTACTCGGCGCAGTCACAGCCGCTTCCCTGATTGCAGTACCATTCTGGTTAATTATCAGTCCCGATGATTCTCAGGCTGTACTAATTAATGCACTTTGGTGCGGATTCAATCTACTTTTAGTTTCCTCTGCCTGTTTGGTTGCCTTTGAGCAACCCCAACTACGCCGATCGCACCGTTTACCTAGAAAATTAGAGGCGATCGTCCACACAGAGGACAACTCCTGGCATGGATATACTACCAATGTCAGTGAAACGGGAGCGCAAATTATTCTGGAAGCGTGGCCCAACATCACCGATCAGATTCGTTTAGAACTGGTGGGGGATTGTGGAGCACGGGTGCTGTTGGAGGCGCAGGTGGTACGGCGATCGCCACTGATAAATTGCAAGCCATGCTGTCGATCGACTTCATCAACATGGGTCAAACCCAGTGGGATGACTTGGTGGTAGTGATTTACTCCGATGTGGAGGAGTGGTACTCCCAGAAACGCCGAGAATCGGACAATCCCTTTGCTTCGCTGGGATTCATCGCCAGTAGTTTGCAACGGGTGTTTCGAGATCTGCAACCGGAAGATAAGGGAGTCAAAGTGCGCAAGCAATTGCAGGCAACGGCGCAACTTTTTTGGGATGAGTGGGAGGGTGAATCTTACACAGCAACGGTAACGGAGATGGGCACAAAGGATATTCGATTGGAACTCAATCAATTAGCCGTATCTCATCTAGAAATGCTGCAACAAATGCAACCCGTGCTTGCCTTATTATTGAGCCAATCGGTGAATAACTCCCGCCCCCAAAGTTTGCTTGCTCAGGTACAAACGATCGAAATCCTACCGAGTGCATCTAACACTGCATCCGCCTATCGCGTGGGAATTGAGTTGATTTTTCCAGAGTTTCTCGATCGCCAACAATTGGGCAAAATTAAGCGAATTTTACAGTTTTGGAAGTAGTAAAGCGATCCATAAATTATCTCAGATCCCCGGCTTCTTTGAGAAGCCGGGGATCTGATTACAACAGGCATTTCTGATTGAGAACAAATAGACTTAAATTCAACAAAAAAGTTCCCGAATCGTTGTATTTTTTAACTGAAAATTAAAACGATCTTCATTGCTAATTCTAACTTTATAGTTTACAAGCCTATCTTCATTGAGCGTCCACATAACTGTTAGGTGGATCTGATATACTCACCAATAACAGCATCGTCAAGAGCCATTGAAGCAGAAAATCTTTCGCTTTTGGAGATTAGAAAGGCTGCTCTACCACCCTAAGTTGTACTAGCCTGAGCTGTACTAGCAAATCGTAATGAACTTGGGGTTGGCATTTACCTTCACACCGCTAGACGCAGCATCTGCTTGATATCAAAGTTGGCTCTGCAACGGGATTTTGAGATTTTTTCAAATCATCTGCTCAACAACACTCAGGGGTTTAGTTGTTGAACCATAAGACTTTTTGGTGCGATCGCCATTGCTATTGAACTTTCTCCATGGTTTCGTTGCCGTGTTGGTTGTGCTGAACATTCGTTTACTGATGATCGGGCATAGCTCTCTTTAGCTCGATCGCTCATATTGCTTGACTGAGATGGAATCAAGGCTATGAACACCCTACCCATGACCAGCTACAAACCATTCCAAAAAATACACCCGTTGAGCTTACTGGCTCAGCAAAGCAGTCGCCAAGCAAGTGGTTGTTTGCAATTAACCAATCAATCGGGGACTTGGTTTATCTATTTGCAACAAGGGAAACTTTTCTATGCGTCCAATTCCCTCAACCCATTTGAACGGCTCGATCGCCATTTGCGACGCTTGAGTATTCAGGTTCCCAGTTTAGTCAGTGCTGTTAGGGTACAGGTTCGGCTGTTGTTTGATAAGCCCTCAGAAGATTCCTACTATCTTGTGCCAGACTACCAAGCAATCTGTTGGTTGGTGGAGCAGCAACAGTTGGATCTCAAGCAAGCGGCGCTATTGATCGAAGGATTGGCAAAGGAAGTTTTGGAGTCATTCCTATCGATCAAAGAAGCCAGTTATGAGTTGATTCGAGAGGATCAATTTTCGCCATTGACCAAGCTGTGTCTGTTGGATCTGCGTCCGCTGGTGGAGGTGTGCCAGAGCCAAGCGCGACAACGACAGCCAATGCAACCGCCCGTTGAAACGATCGGCAAACAGCCACCTCCTGCCTCCCAAAACGGGGTACACCCCAACCCCAGATCGGTACAACAGGCTGCCCCACCACCCCCGCCGCATCGCCCCGCTTCCTCGCCGAACCCCCGAAAGCTACGGCTGCTCCGTCTGCGCCCCTCAAGAAAAGCCAGTATACGATCGCTTGCATTGATGACAGCCCCACGGTGTTACAAGCGATTAAGTCCTTCTTGAATGACAAGAGTTTCTCCGTATTAATGATTGACAACCCCGTCAAAGCCTTGATGGAGATCATCCGCAACAAGCCCGATCTGATTTTATTAGATGTCACCATGCCCAATCTAGATGGGTATGAGTTGTGCTCGCTGTTGCGCAAGCACCCCAACTTTAAGCAAACCCCGATCATCATGGTGACTGGCAATACCGGATTTATCGATCGAGCCAAAGCAAAACTGGTGGGTTCTTCTGGTTACTTAACCAAACCATTTACCCAATCTGATCTAGTCAAGATTGTGTTCAAATATTTGGTTTAGATTTTCACGGTGCATGATTCCAGGAACCAAGTTGGGTGCGCCTGGACTACCCCATTTCCTGCAATTCCAGCGATCACACCTGACTAACCCCGATCGCTAATTGCTAATCGCTGATAGCCAATCGCTATTTAGCCCCTGTGACTCTATAGAGGATTAAGGATGAATACAACGTTGATGGGTCGGATTTTGATTGTGGAAGACACTCCATCTGAAATGGAGTTGATGAGCTACTACCTGCGGGAGAGCGGCTATATCGTCATTGGGGTAAACAATGCCAAAGTAGCGCTGGAAAAGGCGATCGAAGAAAAACCCGATGTGATTGTCACCGATGTGGTGATGCCAGAAATGAGTGGGTTTGAATTGTGCCGTATGCTCAAACGCCATCCCATGACCGAGAAAGTGCCCATCATTATTTGTACTTCTAAAAATCAAGAAATCGATCGCTTTTGGGGAATGAAACAAGGGGCAGATGCCTACATCACCAAGCCTTTCACCCGTGAGCAACTGATTCGTGCTGTTGTTTCCGTTGCAGGTTAACGCTATGAACACAGCCGCTTTAACAAAACCCAAAACCAACGAGGAACCCTATCTAAAATTTCAACTCAATTCCCAAATTGCCGCCTTGTTTGCCATGCGGCATGTGCAGGAAGTGTTGATTTTACCTGCACGCCGCCTCACCCCTATGCCCAACATGCCGCCCTGCATGTTGGGATTAGCCAACCGTCGCAGCCGTGTGGTCTGGGTGATCGATCTGGCGCAATTGTTGGGACTGGCAACCGTCAACACCCATTTACAGCCCTACAACCTGCAATACAAGCTGATGATGATGCAGGTGGGGACGGCTCCCTTTGCGCTGGCGGTGCAACATGTCAAGGGGATTACCTGGGTGCAGCCGGATGACTTGCAATCACCGATCGGTCGCGTGCCTGCCTCCTTTGTTCCCTATCTGCGCGGCTGTGTGCTGCAACGTCAGCAACAACACCAGGAAGTGGTGTTAGTGCTGGATGCCGAGGCGATCGTCCAATCTCCCATCTTCCATCAAACCGATTCCAGTCTTTAATCCTTCCAGGATGCTTGTACCCACTCCCTATTCTCTAGCCTCCTGTTGATTCGTTGTTCCTCGTTGAGCAGCGGTGTTTTTTTGTCTTAGCTTTTGTAACTGTATGAGGTGTTTTTATGGCTACTCAATTCCATCATGATTTATCTGAACCAGTCGATCCGCCAGAGCGGATAATCAAACCGACGTTGTCAGATTTGGTGGTATATCCCGACCAAGCCAGTGTGCAGGGTGGTCGGTTCCCGCTGTTGCAACCATTTTATGATTTACCGATTCAACAAAAACAACGGATTGGTGTGTTGGCATCGGGGCTTGCCTCAGCGGTAGGGCTAGCGGGATTGGGAGTGTTGGTGACGGTTGCCAATGGGCGATCGCAGTTGCTCGATCAAGCCGAATCAGAACTGGCAGTCTTAAAAACCCAGTACGACGCCAAGCTCAACCAGATGGCATCGAGTGGGCAAAGACAGGCAAGCAATAGCACGATCGTCCAGGCGGCAAGCAACTATGCCTCGGATTTGGCATTGCCAGAAACCGATCAGGTGCGCGAATTTCTGCAAACCCAAGTCACCTCGTTGGATCTGGAATACGCCACGCTGGTGGGTAAAGATATGCGGATTATTGCCAGTGCCAATAGCGATCGCCGCGGCGAGCAGTTTGACCCCGACGGGCTAGTGGGGACGATTTTGGCAAATCCCCGGCAAGTCAAAACCAATTCGGTGGTCGTGGCAGCCGAGTTGCAGCGGGAAGCCCCGGTTCTGCCCAGCGATTCCTTTGGGCAAGATGCCCTGGTGCGCTATGCCCTCACCCCTGTGATCAACCCGGAGACTGGGGAAACCGTCGGGGTGCTGGTGCTGGGGGATGTGGTCGATCGCGAGTCAGCAATCATTAAGGATTCGCTAGCGAGTTTAAACGATGGCTATGGCGCTGCCTATGCCCGATCGCAGGGCAATTACCTGCTTGCTAGTTCGTTGAATTTGGGCAATGCCCGTAACACCCAAGCAGGGGTGAACGTGCCCGTGCCCGATCCTGCCATCCTAGAGTGGGCAAGTACGGCACAGGGCAAGCCCGTGGCAAAGCGGATGCAGGTGGGCGATCAGCGCTATGGTGTGGCAGCCCAAGCCGTATTGAATTTTAGAAATGAGCCGATCGGGGTTTTGGTGCGCGGCACACCAGAGGTAGCCTTAAATTCCCTATTGCAGCGCAGTTTGCTCTTGCATTGGGGGCAGTCGGCTTGGCAGGCTTGATGAGTTTGTTGCTAGCTCGGTTGCTAAAAGGAGCCGTTGCCGCGCCAATTCACAAGCTGCAATACGTTAGTCGGCGCTACATCGAAGGCGATTACCAGATGCAGGCGGATATCTCTGCCAACGATGAGATTGGCGAACTGGCGAATTCCTTTAATGACTTGGCAAGCAGTTTGTCGGTGGCGCAAACAGCGCTGAAGGAACAAACCCAGCGCTACGAAACCGTGTCGGAACGGATTGGTTTGTTGGCAGATTTTACCAATCGAATCCGGCAATCGTTGGATGTCAATTCCATTCTCAGCACCTCCGTCGATGGGGTGCGGGAGGTGTTGAAGGTCGATCGGGTTTTGATCTATCGATTCAGTCCAGATTTTAAGAGCGGTTTTATTAGTGCCGAGTCTGTAGGACACGGTTGGACCAAAGCTTTGGGGCAAACGATCCACGACCCGCTCGTCCCAGAAGCATTGCAACGCTTCCGCTCTGGCAAAATTTCGCTGGTGAGAAACATTGAAACGGAGACGCTTTCCCACTGTCACTGTGAAATCTTGCAAAAGCTAGAAGTCAAAGCCAACATGGTGGCTCCCATTCTAGTGGACGATCAATTGATGGGGTTGTTGTGCGTTCACCAGTGCGCAACGGCACGAAATTGGGACGCCAGTGATATTGAGTTGTTACAGCAATTGACTGCCCAAGTGGGTTACGCCCTGACGCAAACCGCACTCCTACAACAACAACAACTGTTTGTCGCACGGGAACGTCAACTCAACGAAATTGTGTCCCACATGCGAGAGACATTGGACACGGAAAAGATTTTCCGTACCGTTGTTCGATCGACGCGAGATGCTCTAAAAACCGATCGCACTGTAGTCTACTTGTTTGACGAAAATTGGGTGGGCACAGTCATGGCGGAGTCGGTGGATTCCAAGTTTCCAGCCGCGTTAGGAGCAACCATTCCCGACCCCTGTTTCGCCGAAAACTACATTGAAAAGTATCGCCAAGGTCGCGTGGTGGGCACTGAAGATATCTACAACGCCGGGTTGACCGAGTGTTACTTGAGACAATTGGAACCCTTCCAGGTGAAGGCAAATCTGGTGGCTCCGATCGTGGTAGAGGAACGGTTGCTCGGTTTGTTGATCACCCACCAGTGCTCGGCAACACGGGCATGGAAGGAAAATGAGATTAATTTCTTCCAACAGATCGCGGTACAACTGGGATTTGCCCTGGAACAAGCCAATCTGTTTGCCCAAACCGTTGCCCTGTCCGACGAGCAGCGCCAACAAAAAGAGATATTGCAACTGTCGGTAATGCGGGAACGGCAATTCAATGAAATCGTTTCGCGGATGCGGGAGTCGTTGGATACCGAAAAAATCTACCGCACTGTGGTTAAGGGCACTCGCGAAGCCCTGAAGGCAAACCGCACCGTGGTCTACCTGTTTGATGAAGACTGGATGGGCACGGTGATGGCGGAGTCGGTGGAAGGTGGGTTTCCAGCCGCTTTAGGGGCGGCGATTCCCGACCCCTGCTTCGCTGAGCGGTACATCGAGAAATACCGCCAAGGTCGGGTGGTCGCTACGGATGATATCCACAATGCTGGGCTAACGGAGTGTTACCTGAAGCAGTTGGAAGCGTTTCAGGTGAAGGCAAATTTGGTGGCTCCGATCGTGGTGGAGGAACGGCTATTGGGCTTGCTGGTCGCCCACCAGTGTTCCGCCCCCCGCGCCTGGAAGGAGAACGAAATCAGCTTCTTCCAACAGATTGCGATTCAACTGGGGTTTGCCCTAGAACAAGCCAACCTGTTTGCCCAAACCGTCGCCCTGTCCGACGAGCAACGCCAACAAAAAGAGGCACTGCAACGGTCGGTGATGCGGGAGCGGCAACTCAACGAGATCGTCTCGCGGATGCGGGAATCCCTCGACCTCGAAAAGATTTTCCGCACGGTGGTGAAGGAAGCGCGGGAAGCACTGAAGGCAAGCCGCACGATCGTCTATTTATTTGATGAGCGGTGGGCAGGAACCGTTGTCGCAGAATCGGTGGAATCCAATTTCCCCACAGCATTGGGGGCGATGATCGCCGATCCTTGCTTTGCTGCCAACTACATCGAAAAGTATCGCCAAGGTCGGGTGGTCGCCACCAACGACATTCACAATGCTGGGTTAACCGAGTGCCACCTGAAGCAGTTGGAACCCTTCCAGGTGAAAGCCAATTTGGTCGCGCCGATCGTTGTAGAAGAACGATTGTTGGGCTTGCTGATTTCCCACCAGTGCGCCGCTCCCCGCGATTGGAAGGAAACGGAAATCAGCTTCTTCCAGCAAATTGCCGTACAGCTTGGGTTTGCCCTAGAACAAGCCAATCTGTTTGTTCAAACCAAAGCCCTATCGGAGGAACAGCGCCAACAAAAGAGGCGTTGCAACTGTCGGTGACGCGAGAGCGGCAACTCAACGAGATCGTCTCGCGGATGCGGGAATCGTTGGATACCGAGAAAATCTACCGCACCGTGGTCAAAGGTACACGGGAAGCGCTGAAGGCAAACCGCACCATTATCTACCTGTTTGATGAAAAATGGGTGGGAACGGTGATGGCAGAGTCGGTCGAGTCTGGGTTCCCAGCGGCCTGGGAGCAACGATCGCCGATCCTTGCTTCGCCACCAACTACATCGAGCGCTACAAACAGGGACGGGTCGCCGCCACGGAAAACATTCACACCGCTGGGCTGACTGAGTGCCATCTAAAGCAACTCGACCCCTTCCAGGTGAAAGCCAATCTGGTGGCGCCGATTTTGGTGAATGAAAAGCTGCTAGGCTTGCTGATCGCCCACCAGTGCTCTGCTCCCCGCGCCTGGAAAGAGAACGAAATCACCTTCTTCCGGCAGGTGGCGATCCAGCTAGGGTTCGCGCTAGAGCAAGCCAACCTATTCGCCCAAACCCGCGCCCTGTCTGAGGAACAACGCCATCAAAAAGAAGCCTTGCAACGGGAGTTGATTCGCCTGCTCGGCAGCGTCGAAGGCGTGGTGCGGGGCGATCTAACGGTTCGCGCCGATGTCACCACGGGCGAGATCGGCACGGTAGCGGACTTCTTTAACTCGATCGTCGAGAGCCTGCGCCAAATCGTTATGCAGGTGAAACAATCTGCCCTCCAGGTCAATGCCTCGCTGGGTGAAAACGAACAATCAATTCAACACCTTGCCGATGGCGCACTGAAGCAGGCAGAGGAAATCACCCGCACCCTGGATTCGGTGGAGCAAATGACCCGATCGATCCAAATGGTGGCACAGAGCGCCCATCAAGCGGCTCAAGTTGCCCACACCGCCTCCACCACCGCCGAAGCTGGGGGCGTGGCGATGGATCGCACCGTGCAAAACATCCTCAATCTGCGGGAAATCGTCGGCGAAACTGCCAAACGGGTGAAGCGCTTGGGCGAATCCTCCCAGCAAATCTCCAAGGTGGTATCGCTAATTAACCAAATTGCGCTGCAAACCAACCTGCTCGCCATCAACGCGGGCATCGAAGCGGCGCGGGCTGGGGAAGAGGGACAGGGCTTTGCCGTGGTGGCAGAGGAAGTGGGCGAGTTAGCCGCTCGTTCCGCCAACGCCACCCAGGAAATCGAGAAGATCGTGGAAAACATCCAGCGGGAAACCAGCCAGGTGGTAGAAGCGATCGAGCAAAGCACCACCCAGGTCGTCGAAGGCACCCGCCTTGTCGAGGACGCCAAACACAGCTTGCAGCAAATTCTCGATGTCTCGCGCCAGATTGATCAGTTGGTGCAGTCGATCTCCGATGCCACCGTCACCCAGGTTGCCACCTCCGAAGCCGTTTCCCACCTGATGAAGGAAATCGTGGATGTGTCTGAACACACCTCCACCTCTTCCCGTCAGGTTTCAACTGCCCTTCGTCAAACCGTAGACATTGCCCAGGAACTGCAAGAGTCGGTTGGCATGTTCAAGGTGGGTAAGGACGGGTAGGAGGGATTGGGTAGGGAGTGGGGAGTAGCTAATTACTGATTGCTAGTCGCTAATTGCTAATCACTCCCCTCTCCCTACAAACAGCACTCAGCATTCAATTTGGGCTTAATCTATGTCACAGAATAAAGAACTGGAAATTCAGCTTCAATTTCTCGATGAAGCGCAGGAATATTTGAGTACGCTGGAAACGTCGCTCTTGGGGCTAAGTGGTGGGGTGGAGGGTGGCAAGGTGAATGCGGCGCTGCGGGCAGCCCATTCCATTAAGGGGGGTGCGGGGCTGATGGGATTTCAAACCTTGAGCCACTTAGCACACCGACTGGAGGATTCCCTCAAGGTATTGAAGGTGCAGAAAAATCAAATCGCTGTGGATGGGGATCTAGAGCGGTTGTTGTTGACGGGGGTGGATGGGCTGTGTCGGCTGATTGAGAGCGATCGCCGTTCCCTCAGTCGCGGCATTCATCCCAGTGATCTGGTGAATCCGCCCTGGATCGATACCCAGGTCAACCCGGTATTTGAGCAACTATACGATCGCCTGGGCGATCCCCAAGAGGAGGACGCCCACTCGATTCTGTCGCTAGACGAGGGGCAGGATATTGTCTATTTATTGTTCCAAACAGAAGTAGAAGGCTGTTTGCAACGGTTGGAGGCAGCGTTGGATGCCAATGACCCCCAACTGCGGGACGAGGTAAATGTGTTGGCGCAGGAGTTGGAAGGGCTGGGAGAGATGTTACAACTCCCAGCGTTTTGTAGCTTGTGCCGATCGATCGGCGAGTTTGTCCAACGAGAATCGGTGCACACCGTAGCCGTGGCGCAGATGGCGTTGGATGGGTGGCGGCGATCGCAGTCGCTGGTGCTGTCGGGCAATCTGGAGCACTTGCCCGATCGTCTAGACGAGTTGGAATTGGCTGCGGTGGAAGAAGCGGCAACCACAAATTTCTTTGTGGAGGTGCCCCTAGAAGCGCTTGGGAATGTTCCAGAGGCAGTGCCGGAGGAGTTTACCGAGGAGCCGATGCCGGAGTTTACCGACTTCCTCTCGGATGCTTCGTTGGAGGAACAGGCGATCGAGGAATGGGTGGCGACGGATTTTGTGGCAACGGATTTTGTAGTGACGGAGCCAGTGGTGCCCGTGGAGTCGGTGGTCGAATCGGTTGCCTCGGAGCCTGCCAACTCCGATCGCGAATCTGTCGCCGCAACCACAGCAGCAGTACGGGGGCGCTCAACCTCGTTCCATCCGATGAATATGAATACCACCAGCTCTGACGTGGCTCCAGAAACCTCAGAGAACACGGTGCGGGTGCCGATGAAGCAGTTGGACCAGCTCAATGATCTGTTTGGGGAGTTGACGATTCAGCGCAACGGCTTGAATTTGAATTTGAAGCGGATGCGGAGTTTGCTGCAAAGCCTCACCCATCGGATTCAGGTGCTAGAACAATCCAATAGTCACTTGCGGGCTGCCTACGATCGAGTGTCGGTGCAAACCACCCCGGAGGGGGAACCGTCCCTGGTCAACGTTCGTAGGAGTGGGTTAAACGGCGATTCTACCCTAGCCGCCCTCGATGAATCCCACCACGTCAACCGCACCGCCCACAGCGCCGATTGGCAAAGCTTTGACGTGTTGGAACTCGATCGCTATAGTGAGTTGCATTTGCTGTCTCAAGAGGTGATGGAAACGATCGTTCAGATTCAAGAAATCACCAGTGACGTTGATCTGGGCTTGGAGGACACCGAGCAAACCAGCCGAGAACTGACCAAGACCACCAAGCAACTGCAAACCAAGTTGACCCAGGTGCGGATGCGTCCCTTGTCCGATATTCTCGATCGCTTTCCCCGTGCTCTGCGGGACTTGTCCTTGCAATATGGCAAGCCAGTGCACTTAAAGCTGTATGGGGCAAATACCCTGATCGATCGCAATATCCTAGAGGTGCTGAATGATCCGCTGATGCATCTGCTGCGCAACGCCTTTGACCACGGCATTGAAGACCCCGACACCCGGCGATCGCGGGTAAATCGGAGGAAGGGTCGATCGAGATTCGAGCATGGCACCAAAACAATCGCACGATGATTACGCTGCGGGATGATGGCAACGGCATTCCCCTGGATAAGATTCGGGCGCGGGCACAGCAGATGGGCTTGGATGAGGTGCTTCTGTCTGCCGCTAGTGATGAGGAACTGCTGACCTTGATCTTTGAACCGGGCTTTAGCACGGCAAGCGAGGTGACAGCGCTCTCTGGGCGGGGTGTGGGTATGGATGTGGTTCGCAGCAACCTCAAACAAATTCGTGGGGATATCAAAGTCGATACGCAGACGGGTATGGGAACGACGTTTACGATCGCTGTTCCCTTTACCCTGTCGATTACCCGTGTTTTGCTGGCACAGAGCAACGGCATGATGGTGGCGCTGCCCGCCGATGTGATCGAAGAAACGGTGTTGTTAGACGATCAGCCGATCCTCTACACCGCCGGAGGCGAGGCAATCGAGTGGAATGACACGGTGGTGGAATTGGTGCGGCTGGGACGGTGGTTAGAGTTTCGCTGTCCCCAGTCAGGAGAAGGCTTGGAGGCGGCTCCAACGATCGCCGTCCCGCTAATTTTAATGATCCGCCAAGGCGAACAGGTGGTGGGGCTTCAGGTCGATCGCTGTTGGGGAGAGCAGGAGGTCGCCATCCGTAAAGTCGAGGGCAATCTCCCAATGCCTCCTGGATTCAACACCTGCACAATCTTGGGGGATGGGCGGGTTGTGCCGCTGGTGAATGTGTCGGAGATGCTGCACTGGATTGCTAGCTATGAGCGATCGCCCAATGCGCTCAGCCTTACAGGAACTGAGTTTGGTGGGGCTGCTTCATTGCCTGCGGGAATGGTTTGGGGGGTTGGTGGGGAGATTGGCGGGGGCGATCGCCGCTCCTCCTGCCTTCAACGACTTTCTACCGGTGGTGCCGATTCCCCCGGAGGAACGATCCACGATTTTGGTGGTCGATGACTCGATCAACGTGCGCCGCCTCCTGGCATTGACGCTGGAAAAGGCAGGGTATCAGGTGATGCAGGCAAAAGATGGACAGGATGCGGTGGATAAATTGACCGCCGGATTGGAAGTGCAGGCAGTGATCTGTGATATTGAAATGCCACGGCTAGATGGCTACGGATTCTTGGCACGCTTAAAGTCCAATCCAACGCTTGCCCATCTTCCGGTCACCATGCTGACTTCCCGCAGCAACGAGAAGCATCGACAGCTCGCCATGAAGTTGGGGGCAGTGGCTTACTTCTCCAAACCCTACAACGAACAAACGCTATTACAAACGCTAGAACAATTGATCCAAGCTAGGTCTGCCATTTGAGGAACAGCTCATCGCTCATCGCCAATCGCTTATCACCCTATACTCCTATGACTCTTCTTACTTCACGCCGGAATACGCACCGTCAAACCGAAGCTAGTCAACTATTTGTGGTTTTTCCCATCCAGTTAGAATGGTTTGCGTTGCCAATTCCCATGGTGCAAAAGGTGGTTCCCCTCACCCAAATCTACGGTACTTCTCCTGAAACCGATATGGGGCTGACTCACTGTCAAGATCAGGAGATTGTTGTGATCGATGCTGGGCGCCGGATTTTTGGGCGATCGCACGCTCAAAAACTGTTGCCAACAGCAAATGACTCCAATGACTCTAAGGAACAGGATGGCAACGGCGCGATCGACCCACTCCATACCAACGGTTCACAACTCGGCACTCCCACCCCAGCAGACTCGACGGTGCAGCCCTATCTGCTAATTCTACAAACCCCCCTGGAACACCCCCTTGGGATTCCCCTCAGTGCCCTACCGATGCTGCGGCGGGTATCCGCCAGTGCGTTTGCACCGTTGCCCCCTGTGTATGCCGTTCAGGGTAGCATTCGCTGTGTCAATGCCCTGATCAATTTGGAAGCCGATCGCCCACCAATTTTCCTAATTGATCTCGATCAATTGTTGCAACGCCGATGAGCAGAGCGGAAACCGCTCTGCTCATCGATTTTGGTGTGTGGAGACACGCACCCTATTGAGGAGGATAGAATGATTAATCTACAAACGCTTTCGATCGTGGTGGCAATCCTGGCAACGGCTGTGGTGCCCGTTGTGCTACAAATGGCGGCGACGACTTCTCAGCCAGAGACGGCGGCATTACCCCCAGAAATTGCTCAACAGACGGCGGATGAGGCGATCGAGGGGGTGGATGAGCAAAATCAATACAACCGCCGCTGTATTGGCTGCAATTTGAGTGGTAAGGATTTTAGCAACCAGGATTTAAGCCGAATCAACTGGCAAGATGCCACATTATCTAACGCAAATCTAACGGAAACCAAACTAGTAAATGCGGTGTTAATTAGCACCCAACTGGATGACGCCAACCTGGAACAGGCGCACCTGTATGGGGCGGATCTGGATGGGGCGGATTTGAGACAAGCCAACCTGACAGAGGCAGAATTACTTCACGCCAGTTTATTAAACGCTGACCTGAGTAATGCCCGGTTGGTGCGGCAGAGCTGCGCGATGCCAACTTAAACCATGCCACGTTAAAGGCAGCCAATCTCCAAGAGGCAAGTTTGTATGGCACAGTGTTGAGGAGTGCGGACTTGACGAACGCCAATTTGCGCAGTGCGGATCTGCGCTACGCCGATTTGACCCACGCCAATTTACAAGGTGCGGATCTGACAAATGCCCAATTAGAGTTTGCCATCATGCCCGACGGCAAGACCTATTCAGGCAATTGGCAATGGCATCTGGCAGAACCCAATCACTGAAAACTTAACCACTGAAGATGACAGGTTACGATAGGCGGCGAATCAGGGTTAGCCCGTCTCGCAGGGGTAGGAGGACTTGCTCAACCCTTGGGTCAGCGGCGACAACCTGGTTAAAATGGGCGATCGCCGCTCCATTGGCATTGCGCTCCTGCGGTGGGAGGTAGGCGTGTCCTTGCAGCAGCGTGTTGTCCACCGCAATCACGCCGTTGGACGCCACAACTCCTTGTCCAGCAGCCGTTCAAAGTAGTTAACATAGTCGGATTTGTTGGCGTCTATAAAGACAAAATCAAACCGATCGCCCTGGGCTGCCAATTGATCCAATGTGTCTAGGGCAGATCCTGGAATGATGCGGATTTTTTGCCCAGCGGCGGCGGTTTGAAACAGCGATCGGGCAAAGTCGATGACAAAGGGATCAATTTCACAGGTGATTACTTCCCCATCCTCCGGGAGTGCCTCCGCCATCGCCAGGGCAGAGTAGCCCGTAAACATGCCGATCTCTAACACCCGTTTGGCATTGACCATGTGGACAAACAATTTTAATGCCTGTCCTTGCACCTGCCCCGACACCATTTCCCGCTGCAAGGGCAGGAGAGTAGTGCCTTGGTCAAACCGTTGCTGCCAGCTCTCTTGAGCGGTTTTCTCAGCAATGCGAGCCAGATCGGCGGATTCTGGTGAGGTGCAGGCTTCGAGATAGGGATCTAAGCCCGCCGCCAGTTTTTGAGCCCGATCGACGTGTTGTATCACCTCCTCTGGCAGGGAAGGCAGAGTGGCAAGCTGCTGGGCGATCGCCGCTAGCTCCGCCGCGAGAATGCCTGTGGGTGTGATTGGTTTGGCAGGAGGGGGTGGGGTCGGCATACAGGACACTCCTAGTGAGGTGGGTTCATGGCTGGGTGCCTTCCCTCAGTGGACTAGGCAGCACGCCAGAGCAAGTCTACTGCAAATAGGGGACGATTTATGGCTCGCTCTCGGTCATTAGGCATTGGGGGAGCTTATTCTATCCCATCGTTTCCATCTGTTTCTAGCATCTGGGCAATGCGGGTTTGCAATCGCTTCATTTCCTGCTTTAACTCCTGGGGCTGCTGAATGAGCAGCGGGAGTTCTAACCCTAATAAAAAGTGGGCTAGCCAGGGCAAACTATCGCCATAGCAGACCAACCGTATCCCTGCTGGAGTTTCGCTAAGAGTGCCGATCGCCGCTCCTACCCGTGCTTGTGCTGTGGGAAGGGAGGTGTGAAGCAATACCTCTGCACAATACTGGCGGGGGGTATTGGCGATCGATCGCTCCACAAAATTCAATGGGTCAAAGGTATCGGGTTGAGCAAACACACTGTCCAACAGGTCTAGATTGAGAATCCGATCGAGGCGAAAGGTGCGGAGGGCTTGGCGCAGATGGCAATAGCCCACCGCATACCAACCTGCCCGGTAGACCAAGCCGTAGGGGTCAATGATTCGTTGGGACACCTCGCCGCTATAGGCTTGGTAGTGGAGGGTTACCTGTCGAGCGTGTTGAATTGCCAGTCCTAGCGCTGCCACAAGATCATGGGCAACGGTTTGACCACTGGCAGCAGTATTCTCCACAACCAGGGTTTCCTGCACAGCTTGGACGCGATCGCGCAGATTATTGGGCATCACCCGCAGGATCTTTGCCAAGGTTCCCTCAACGGCTAGGGTGCCGCTTTTAAGGTTGAGTTTTTGGGCAGTCAGCAGTCCAATGGTGAGGGCGATCGCTTCATTTTCCGAAAACATTAGCGGTGGCAATTTGTAACCAGGGCACAGGCGGTAGTTGCCGTAGCGTCCCCGTTCTGCCTCAATGGGAATGCCTAGATCCTGTAATTGCAAAATGTAGCGGCGCACCGTGCGGCGATCGACCTCCAACCGTTCTGCCAATTCTGCACCACTGATTTGGTTGCAGGATTGCAGTAATTCTAGAACGGTGAGAACGCGGCTGGTGGGCTGGTACATCGTCATGCTCAAGCCTCTTGATTCCCTATCTACCAGTTTAGGACTACCAGATTTCTAATTAGGACAAAGGCTGACCTATTGACCCCTTAAGCTCAAAGTAACTGCTAGAAAAGGGAGTGGGGCAAATGGCACCTCAACGAGAATGGCTGACCTATGAAGAGCTTGAACTGATTGCACCAGCCAACCCCAAGTACCAACAACAATTTGCACTTGGGTCAATTTTGAGGAATCTTTGGCAGCATTGGCTGGCATTGATGACTAAAAATGAACCACAAATTAGCCAGACAGTCGATGCGAAGGGTCAAATTAGCTGGAGAATTTATGATCCGCGCACCGGACGATCGACAACCTGTGAATCGGAGCAGGAGGTGCGGGTTTGGCTGGATAATTACTTTAGAAGTTGACAA